>NZ_JBIVVI010000451.1:0-6530 GCF_044757675.1 Kitasatospora sp. NPDC091257 | reverse complement strand
CGTCGAGCTACGTTGAGTAGCATGCGCCTGGGAACTTCCAAAGTGCAAGTCCCTACTTTGGAAGTGAGCAAAGATTGTTGTCGACGCCGAGAGGGGGGCAGACTGGCAGCTCGACAGAAGTGGGGAGGTCGCGGCGGTGCCCGTCAACAAGAACCCGACCGTTCGGCAGCGGCGGCTGGCTCGAACACTCAGAGAGCTACGGGTGGACGCCAATTTGACGATCGCTCACTCGGCGCGGCATCTTGCGTGCGCCGAGAGCAAGATCAGCCGGATCGAGGCCGCCCAGTCGGGTATCAGGCTGGTGGATCTACGGTTGCTGCTCGACCTGTACGGGGTAACGGACTCAGCGGTTCGGGGCCGGTTGGAGGCTCTGTCTCGCGAAGGTCGTCTTCGCGGCTGGTGGGATCGATACTCGGACACGCTGTCGCCGCTCTATGCCGACTTCATCGCACTGGAATCCGATGCGTCGGACATGTACAGCATCCAGACATTTCTGGTGCCGGGCCTGCTTCAGACAGAGGACTACACGCGTGCGGTGGTCCGTGCCCAGATAGAGGATGCGACGTCGGAGCAGGTCGAGCGACTCACGAAGGTTCGCCAGGAGCGGCGCGCCGTGCTGGTGCGTGAGGCGCCGCTTCGGATGTGGGTCGTTCTGTCGGAGTCCGTGCTGAAGCACCGGATTGGTGGACCATCGGTTATGCGTGAGCAGCTCGACTTCCTGGTGGCGAGTGCCGAACAGCCGAACATCAACATCCAGGTCCTGCCGGAGGAGTCAGACGTTCATGCTGCGCTCTTTGGGCCCGTCGCCATCTTGAGCTTCCCCGAGGCGACGGAAACGGACGTGGTGTACGTCGACAGCCTGCTCAGCACGCTCTACATCGAGGAGCCGGAGGAAGTGTTCAAGTACACCAACCTGTTCCGCAGTGCCCTGGCGGAGTCATTGCCGCGTACCGAATCGGTCGCACTCATCGAGCGCGCAAAGGACAAGATCTAGAAATGGCGAGTATGTTCCTGCCGTCCGCTTCCGCTGTCGGACTTGAGTGGCGTAAGTCGTCGTACTCGGGTGCGCAGAGCGACTGCATCGAGGTGGCTGGGGTCGTTGCGATCCCCGGACGTGAGTGGCGCAAGAGCAGCTACAGCGCTCAGGCGAACGAGTGCGTGGAGACCGGCCGGCTGATCCTGGGCGGAATGGCTGTCCGGGACTCCAAGGACCCGGGTGGGCCGGCGCTGGTCTTCCCGGCCGATGCCTGGTCGTCCTTCCTCTCCGGGGTCAAGTCCGGGGAGTTTTCGACCGACTGACATGACAGAGGTGCCCCGCACGGGCTGTGGCCGTGCGGGGCACCTCTGTTGGTTCGTACTTCCTAGAAGTCGTCGTCGAAGGCGACGGTGCCCTCGACGGCCACCTGGTACGCCGACACGCGGCGCTCGAAGAAGTTGGTCAGCTCCTGGACGTTCTGGAGCTCCATGAAGCCGAACGGGTTGGTCGACCCGTACCGGATCGGCAGGCCGAGGCGCGCGAGGCGCTGGTCCGCCACGGCCTGCAGGTACTCCCGCATCGAGGCGGTGTTCATGCCGGGCAGACCCTCACCGCACAGGTCCTGGGCGAACTGGAGCTCGGCCTCGACGGCCTCCTCCAGCATCTCCGTGACCTGCTTGGCCATCTCGTCGTCGAAGAGGTCGGGCTCCTCCTCGCGGACGGTGTCGACCACCGACATCGCGAAGTCCATGTGCATGGACTCGTCGCGGAACACCCAGTTCGTACCCGTGGCCAGGCCGTGCAGCAGGCCCCGGCTCCGGAACCAGTACACGTAGGCGAACGCGCCGTAGAAGAACAGTCCCTCCACGCACGCCGCGAAGCAGATCAGGTTGAGCAGGAACGCCCGCCTGTCCTCCTTCGTCTGCAGCGAGTCGATGTGGTCGACCGCGTTCATGTACTTGAAGCAGAACTGCGCCTTCTGGCGGATGGAGGGGATGTTCTCCACCGCTGCGAAGGCCGCGTTGCGGTCCTCCGGGTCGGGCAGGTAGGTGTCGAGCAGCGTCAGGTAGAACTGGACGTGCACGGCCTCTTCGAACAGCTGCCGCGAGAGGTACAGCCGCGCCTCGGGCGAGTTGATGTGCTTGTAGAGGCTCAGCACCACGTTGTTGGAGACGATCGAGTCGCCCGTCGCGAAGAACGCGACCAGCCGGCCGATCAGGTGGCGCTCGCCCTCGCTGAGCTTCGCCAGGTCGGCGACGTCGGAGTGCAGGTCCACCTCCTCGACGGTCCAGGTGTTCTTGATCGCGTCCCGGTACCGGTCGTAGAACGACGGGTAGCGCATCGGGCGCAGGGTCAGCTCGAAGCCGGGGTCGAGCAGCATCTTGCGGTCTTCGGACTGGGACATTACTGGCAGGCCTCGCAGGACTCGGGGTTCTCCAGGGAGCAGGCGAGGGCGGCTTCCTGCTCCGGGGTGAGGGTCGGGGTGTTCACGGGCACGGGCGCCGGCGCGGCGGCACGGGCGGCACCGGACGCGGCCTGGGCGATGCGGGTGGCCGGGCGGGAACGCAGGTAGTAGGTGGTCTTCAGACCGACCTTCCACGCGTAGGCGTACATCGAGCTGAGCTTGCCGATGGTCGGCGCCGCCATGAACAGGTTCAGGGACTGGCTCTGGTCCAGGTACGGCATGCGGGCCGCGGCCAGGTCGATCAGCGCGCGCTGCGGCAGCTCCCAGGCCGTCCGGTACAGCGAACGCACCTCGGCGGGCAGCCAGTTCAGCTCCTGCACCGAGCCGTTGGCGTCGCGCAGGGCGTCGCGGGTCTGCTGGTCCCAGACGCCGAGCTCCTTGAGCTCGCGCACCAGGTACGGGTTGACCTGGAGGAACTCGCCGGACAGCGTCTCGCGCTTGAACAGGTTGGACACCTGCGGCTCGATGCACTCGTACACGCCGGCGATGGACGCGATGGTCGCGGTCGGCGCGATGGCCAGCAGCAGCGAGTTGCGCAGGCCGGTCTCGGCGATCCGGGCGCGCAGCGCCGTCCAGCGGTCGGCCCACTGCGGGGCGGCCGTCGGGAAGTGGTCGATGTGCAGCTCGCCGCGGGCGGCGCGGGTCTCGCCGTACGCCTCGTGGCGGCCGAGCTGCTCGGCCAGGTCGGCGGAGCGCTCGTACGCGGTGAGCATGATGCGCTCGGCGATGAGGGTGGAGAGGACCTTCGCCTCGGCGGAGTCGAAGTCGATCCGCAGCTGGAAGAAGACGTCCTGGAGGCCCATCACGCCGAGGCCGACCGGCCGCCAGCGGGAGTTGGACGTCCCGGCCTCGGTGGTCGGGTAGAAGTTGATGTCCACCACGCGGTCGAGGAACGTCACGGCCGTACGGACGGTGGCGTCGAGGCGCTCCCAGTCCATGGCGCCGATCAGGTCGTCGGCCGTGGCGCCCGGGGCGACGTGGGCGCCCAGGTTGACCGAGCCCAGGTTGCAGACGGCGGTCTCGGAGTCGTCCGTGACCTCCAGGATCTCGGTGCACAGGTTGGAGGAGTGCACCGTGCGGCCCGGCAGCGCGGTCTGGTTGGCGGCGCGGTTGGAGGCGTCCTTGAAGGTCATCCAGCCGTTGCCGGTCTGCGCGAGGGTACGCATCATGCGGGCGTACAGGGTCTGCGCCGGGATGGTGCGCACGGCCTTGCCGGCCAGCTCGGCCTTGCGGTACGCCTCGTCGAACTCCTCGCCCCACAGGTCGACCAGCTCGGGCACGTCGGCCGGGGAGAACAGCGACCAGTCCTGGTTGGCGTTGACCCGGCGCATGAACTCGTCCGGGATCCAGTGCGCCAGGTTGAGGTTGTGGGTGCGGCGGGCCTCTTCGCCGGTGTTGTCGCGGAGCTCCAGGAACTCCTCGATGTCGGCGTGCCAGGTCTCCAGGTAGACGCAGGCCGCGCCCTTGCGGCGGCCGCCCTGGTTGACGGCGGCGACCGAGGAGTCGAGGGTGCGCAGGAACGGCACGATGCCGTTGGACTTGCCGTTGGTGCCGCGGATCAGGCTGCCGCGCGAGCGGATGCGCGAGTACGACAGGCCGATGCCGCCGGCGTGCTTGGACAGGCGGGCGATCTGCGCGTAGCGGTTGTAGATCGAGTCCAGGTTGTCCAGCGGCGAGTCGAGCAGGTAGCAGCTCGACATCTGCGGGTGGCGGGTGCCGGAGTTGAAGAGCGTCGGCGAGGACGTCAGGTACTCCAGGCGGCTCATCAGGCCGTACAGCTCGGCCACCTCGCGCACGGACTGCTCGCTGTCGCCGACCGCCAGGCCACAGGCGACGCGGAGCAGGAAGTGCTGCGGGGTCTCGATCACCTTGCGGGTGATCGGGTGGCGCAGCAGGTAGCGGGACTGCACCGTGCGCAGGCCGAAGTACTCGAAGCGGTCGTCGCCCTTGGTGTCGACGAGCGCGTCCAGGGCGGCCGCGTGCTTGGTGACGAAGGCGGCGGTGGTGTCGCCGATCAGGCCCTCGGCGTGGCCGACGGCGATCGAGGCGGAGAAGGACACCGAGCCCTGGCTGTTCGCCTCGTCGACGATCTCCAGGGCGAGCAGGCGGGCGGCGAGCTTCGAGTACTGGGGGTCCTCGGCGATCATCGACGCGGCGGCATCCACGGCCAGCCCGCGCAGCTCGGCGAAGTCCGAGCCGGCGTGGCGGCCGCGCAGCGCGGCGGCGGCGACATGGCCGGGGTCGACCTCGGTGAGGTCGGTGCTGCGGTCGGTGAGCAGCCGCAACAGGGCGCCGCCGGGGTCGGAGACCGTCGGGTCGGTGAAGGCGGTGCCGGTGCCCTGGGCGGGCAGGGTGGCTGAGGCGGCGATGGTCAAGGCGCTCTCTCCTGGCGGCGATCGGCGGCGGTGATCGGGGGTACCGGGCCGATCGGGGCAGGGGAGCACGCACGCGGGCGCAAGCGGCGTCCGCGCGACGGTGGCATCCCCGGCCCGCCCGCGAGGCCCGGAAGGAAACTGCTCGTGCTGCCGGCCTCTGCGGGAGGGCCCGTGGCACACCGTCGGCAGGTGTTCGGACTCGCGGGGAGGGCTCGTGGAGCCGCCCGCTCACCGCTGCGGGGCAGTCCCGGATTCGCACCGGGTTCCCCTGCATCGACAGCAGGGACGAGCATACATCTAGTGCCGTGAGTCCGATGCAGCCCCACATGTTGTGTCGCGAAGTACAGTTGTTCGACTGTGTGTGCGATAAACTGCTCAGGCTGGAGGGTGCCATTCCTGGCCTGTGCGGGCCTCGCACGGGCGCATCCGGACCTGGGCGGTCCCGCTCGCGGCGGCGCCCGGATTCTCGACGCAGCGCCCGGTGCCCTGGTTCGCGAGCTGCCCCGTCGGGGTCACCCGCCAGCGCTGATCGGGGCGCGAGGTGCAGTCCGTGAGGACGGGGAAACCGAGGCCCGGATCCTCGACGCAGCGCCCGTTCTGCCCCACCGAGCCGTCGTCCCCCATCGTCCACGCCTGCGCGGGCGAGCCGTCGCAGGTGCCGGCGCCGATCGCGGCCGGATCGCCCGCCACCCGGCTGTCCAGGCAGAGACCGGGCAGGGCCGAGGTGATCGCGCCGCTGGGCTGCCCGGCGGCGGCCTGGAACGAGAACGAGTCGCTGCTGAGCCCGGCGCCCCCGTCCCAGATCTCGAACCCGGCCTGGACGGCGCACAGGTACGAGCCCGCCGGGACGTAGCCGCGCTGGACGGCGTCGCGGGTGAAGGCCCGCAGGTCCAGGTCGGTGACGGAGGTCGCGCTGGTGGCCATCTCGTAGGTGATCAGGGTGTGGCTGCTCTTCTTCGGCGCCTCGTACACCCGGTAGGAGGCGCCGCCGACCTGGAGCTCGCCGGCCTGCCGGCCGAACGGGGTCTTGCCGTTCCCGCGCAGCCAGATCATCAGCTCGGCGCTCTCGGTGAAGGAGCAGCTGGTCCGGCTGTTGCTGTACCAGACGTCGTACGAGGCGTTGTAGACGCCGCTGTCGATCTGCGTGGTCCGCCAGCTGCTGGTGGCGTAGCGCAACTTGTCGACCGCGATGGGTAGCGGGCCGGTGCCGGGCTGGAGCTGGGTGCTGATGTGCGGGTACGCGCCGGGGCCGCGGTCCGGGTCGGTCAGGCTGGCGGGGCCGATGCCGCTGCGGGTCACCCGGAAGCCGCTTCCGCCGTCGGTGCCGCTGATGCAGAGGCCCCCGGTGGCGTTCCACTCGTTCGGGTTGATCAGGTAGCGGCCGGAGTCGACGGCCTGGGCGGGGTAGCGGTTCTCCCCGGTGGAGCAGATCTCGCCGGCGGTGGCGGCCGGCAGCGGGGCGACCGCGGGGGCGGTCTGGTCGGGCTGCCTGCGGTCCCGCGGGAGCAGCACGGCGCACAGGATCAGCGCGATCACGATGGTCGGCGCGAGCCACCACCACGAGCGCCGGGTCGCGCGCCCGGTTCCGGGTACGGCGGGGGTGGTCATGGGGTTCTCGCCTCCCTGCTGCGGTGTTGTCGGCCGGTACGAGGGCCGGCTCGGCGGCGCGCTCACCCGGCGGGGGTGGAGCTCGACCGGGGCCGGGTCGCGGGGG
>NZ_JBIVVI010000450.1:0-6540 GCF_044757675.1 Kitasatospora sp. NPDC091257 | reverse complement strand
CCTGCCGGGGCCCGGACGTTCGGGGACAACCGAGAGGGGATGAATCTTCATGGTACCGAGCCGGGCGCCGGGGTGTTCATCCGGCCGGGCCAGGAAACGGGAGGACGGCGGTCGGATGTTCCGACCGCCGTCCTCCCGACGGATCCGTCAGACCGTGACCAGCGTCTCCAGCGGAGCGCCGGCCAGGTGCCCGGCCAGCCGCTCGCGGCCGTCCAGGAAGCCCAGCTCCATCAGCACCACGACGCCCGCCAGCTCGGCCCCGGCCTCCTTCACCAGGTCCAGCGAGGCGCCGATGGTGCCACCGGTGGCCAGCACGTCGTCCACCACCAGCACCCGCTCACCGGGCGCGAAGGCGTCGCACTGCACCTCCAGCGTCGCCGAGCCGTACTCCAGCTCGTACGAGCGCCGGAACACCTCACCGGGCAGCTTGCCCTGCTTGCGGATCGGCACGAAGCCGAGCCCGGCCGCGAAGGCCGCCGGGGCCGCCAGCACGAAGCCGCGCGCCTCCAGGCCCACCACCTTGGTCGCACCGAGCTCCGCGGCCCGGTCCGCCAGCGCCCGGGTGAGGGCGCCGAAGGCCTCGGCGTCGGCGAGCAGCGGCGCGATGTCCTTGAACAGCACACCCGGCTTCGGGTAGTCCGGGACGTCCCGGATCCGGCTGTTCAGCAGCTCGGCCAGTGCGGTGTCGGCGGTGGTCACGGTGGTGTCCTTCACGGTCTGGTGGGGCCCCGGGGTCGTGGTCGGGGTCAGCGCTTGGTGGACGGACGGCCCTTGGCACGGGAGGTGCCGGCCGAGCGGCCACGCTGTCCGACCATACCCGCAGGCTGCTCCTCGCCCGTCGGCTCCTCGTCCGCGGCCTCGGCCTTGGCGGCCGCGGCGGCGCGGTGCTGGAGGACCCGCTTGCGCAGCGCCTTCATCTCCGGCTGCTCCTCCTTGAGCTGCGCCAGCAGCGGGGTGGCGACGCAGATCGAGGAGTAGGCACCGGCCGCGAGGCCGATGAACAGCGCGAGCGAGATGTCGTTCAGGGTGCCGGCACCCAGGAGGCCGCCACCGATGAACAGCAGTGCGGCGACCGGAAGCAGTGCCACCACGGTGGTGTTGAGCGAGCGCACCAGGGTCTGGTTGAGGCCCGCGTTCGCGGCCTCGCTGTAGGTGAGCTTGTTCTGCTTGGTGAGCCCCTTGGTGTTCTCCTTCACGGTGTCGAAGACGACGACCGTGTCGTAGAGCGAGTACCCGAGGATGGTCAGGAAGCCGATCACCGTACCCGGGGTGACCTCGAAGCCCACCAGGGCGTACACGCCGATGGTGATCAGGAGGTCGTGGATGAGGGCGACCAGGGCGGACACCGCCATCCGCCACTCGAAGGCGATCGCCAGGTAGACCGTCACCAGGACCATGAAGACGATCAGACCGGTGAGTGCCTTCTGGGAGATCTGCTTGCCCCAGCTGGGGCCGATCACCTGGGCCTCGACGGTGTCCAGCGGCACGCCGAGCTTCTGCGAGAGCTCGGCGCGGATCTGGTCGGAGCTCTTCGGCTCCTCGGTGCTGACCTGGATGCGGATCTTGCCGTTGTCGGTCGACTGCACCAGCGGGTGCGAGGAGACGACCCCGTCCGCGGTTTCCTGTGCCTGGGAGACCGTCAGGCCGGGCTTGGCCACGGTGTAGACCGAGCCGCCCTTGAACTCGATGCCCAGGTGCAGGCCCATGGCCAGGCCGATCGCCGCGACCAGCACGATCACGCCGGAGATGGAGTACCAGAGCTTGCGGCGTCCGACGAAGTCGAAGCTGACTTCACCCTGGTAGAGCCGGTGGCCCAGATTGGAGAAGCGTGACACGGTGTCAGGCCTCCTTCACGGCGGCAGAGGAGGGGTTACGGCGACGGCTGCTGCGCAGCGGCGGGCGGGCGCCCAGCCGCTTCGGGTCCAGGCCGGACCACGGGTGGCCGTTCAGGAAGAACTTGCGGCGGGCCAGCAGCGTGATCATCGGCTTGGTGAAGAGGAAGATCACCACGACGTCGAGCGCCGTGGTCAGACCCAGGGTGAACGCGAAGCCCTGGACCTTGCCGACCGAGACCACGTAGAGCACGGCGGCACAGAGGAAGGACACGAAGTCCGAGACCAGGATGGTGCGCCGGGCGCGCGGCCAGGCCCGCTGGACCGCCGGGCGCAGCGGGGCGCCCTCGCGGACCTCGTCGCGGATGCGCTCGAAGTACACGATGAAGGAGTCCGCCGTGATGCCGATCGCGACGATCGCACCGCAGACCGCCGGCAGGTTCAGCGCGAAGCCGATCGCGTTGCCGAGCAGGCTCATGATCGAGTAGGTCAGGGCCGCCGAGACGAGCAGACCGGCGATCGAGACCAGGCCGAGGCCGCGGTAGTAGACCAGCGAGTAGGCGACCACCAGCAGCATGCCGATCGCGCCGGCCACCAGGCCGGCCTTGAGCTGGTCGCTGCCGAGCGCCGGGGAGACGGTGGTGATGTCGCTCTTGACGAACTCCAGCGGCAGGGCGCCGTAGCCGAGCACGTTGGACAGGTCCTGCGCCTCGGTCTGGGTGAAGCGGCCGGTGATCACGGCGCTGCCGCCGGGAATCGCGTTCTTGACCTCGGGGTGCGAGACGACCTGGTTGTCCAGCACGATCGCGAACTGGTTGTTCGGCGGGGCCTGGGTGGCGAGCTGGCCGGTGATCTTGGTGAAGTCGTCGGTGCCGGTGCCGTTGAACTGGAGCTGGACCTGCCAGCCGGCGCCCGACTGGGTGTCGAGGCTCGGCTGGGCCTTGGAGACGTCCGAGCCCTTCACGGCGACGGGGCCGAGGGCGAGCTTCTCGTAGTAGCCGTTCTCGGGCTTCTGCGAGCAGGCGACGACGGCCTTGTCATCGGCGCCGGTCTGGGCGGTGCGGACCTCGGGCTTGGAGCAGTCCAGGGCGGCGAACGCGGCGGTCAGCTCCGGCGGCACGGTGCCCTGGGTCATCGCCGCGGTGAGGTCGGCGGCGCTCGGCGGGGTGGCCGCGGCACTCGGGGCGCCGGTGGCGGCGGCGGAGGGCGCGGTGCTCGCGCCGGTGGCGGCGGCGGTCGGGCTGGCGCCCTCGGCGGCCAGGGCCTCGCTCGCGGGGCGGCCCTGCTTGGTGGCGCTCGCGGACGGGCTGCCGGTCGCGGCGGCGGACGGGGTCGCCCCCGGGGTGCCGGTGGCGCCCGCGGACGGGGTGCCGGTCGGCACCGGAGCGGTGACGCCGCTGGGCGCCACGGCCAGGACCGGACGGAAGAACAGCTTGGCGGTGGTGCCCACCTGGTCCGCCGCGTTCTGCTGGTTGCCGCCCTTGGGGATGTTCACGATGATCGTGTTGTCGCCCTGGGTCTGGACCTCCGCCTCGGAGACACCCATGCCGTTGACGCGGCGCTCGATGATCCCGGTGGCGATGTCCATGTTGGACTTGCTGATCGCCTTGGGATCGGTCGACTTCGCGGTCAGCGTGATGCTGGTGCCACCGGCGAGATCGATCCCGAGCCTGGGCTTGGTGGTGCCCGTCCCGAACATGAGGGCGACCAGTCCGACGGTGACGACCAGGATGAGGGCCAGCGCCCGCCCTGGGTAGCCGTCGCGCGGGCGCGACTTGGGTGTTGCCACCTTGCTCGTTTCTCCCTGTCCATGCCACTTCCCCGACCGGACCCGGCCCGACTGCATGCGGGCGTGCCGGTGCTGGATCGAGTGGGGGTCGCGCCGCCGCCGGGCTTCCTCGGCGCACGGGAGCGCACGGGAAGGTACGGGAACGTACGGGCGCGGCGGGGAGCGGGACGGGCGGCGGAAGCCGGACGGAGTGCGGCGGAGCGCGCCGAGCGGAGCCGCTCGGCGCTGCGAGGCTAAACCGGTTCAGAACCGCTGTCAACGATGCGCGCAGCATCCACCCGGCCGGGGGAACCCGCGACGGAACCGGAGGGCGAACCGGCCGCGGAACCGGAAGGCGGCCCAGCAGGCGAAGCGCCGGAGGAGGCCTCCGGGGAGCCGGCCGGCGCGGCCCCCGGCGGCGAGGTGGACTCCCGCACGGTCAGCCGCGGCGTGGGCATCTGGAGGTCCCGCCCCGGCCCGGCCTCGTCCAGCGCCGCCAGCAGGCTGCGCGCGACCTGCTCCCCGAGCGCGAAGGTGTCCCGGCTGAGCGCGGTCAGCGGCGGGTGGACGATCCGGGCGAGCACCGAGTCGTCGAAGGAGACGATGGACAGCTCGCCGGGCACCGCGACGCCCATCTCCCCCGCCACGCCGAGCCCGGCGACGGCCATCACGTCGCTGTCGTAGACGATCGCGGTGGGCCGCCTGGCCCGGGACAGCAGGGTCCGGGTGGCGGCCGCGCCCTCGGCGTCGCTGAAGTCGGTGGGGACCGACACCGCCTCCTCCAGCCCGAGCCGGCGCGAGGCGTCGCGCAGTGCGCGGATCCGCCGCTGGGTGTGCTGGAAGTGCGGCAGCCCGGCGAGGTGGGCGATCCGGCGGTGCCCGATGGCGGCCAGGTAGTCGACGATCGAGAGCATCGCCTCCCGGTCGTCGGCCCAGACCCGCAGCTGGTTGCCGCCCTTGCCGGGTCCGCCCAGCACCACCGCGGGCAGCCCGAGTTCGTCGAGGACCGGCAGCCGCGGGTCCTTGACCTGCAGGTCGACCACGATGAAGCCGTCCACCCGGTGCTCGGAGGCCCAGCCCCGGTAGACCTCGATCTCGGCGGCGGTGTCCTCGACCACCATCAGGTGCAGCGCGACCGCCCTGGCCGAGAGCACCGCCTGGAGCCCGGACAGCAGTTGGCTGAAGAACGGCTCGACGCCGATGGTGCGGGCCGGCCGGGCGATCACCAGGCCGACGGCGTCGGCCCGGGCTCCGCCGAGGGCGCGCGCGGCGCTGTGCGGGCGCCAGTTCATCTCCTCGGCAACTCCCAGGATCCGGGCCCTGGTCGCCTCGCTGACGCCGGGGCGGCCGTTGAGCGCGAAGGACACCGCGCCCTTGGAGACACCGGCCCGGCGGGCGATGTCGGCGATCGTCGGTCTGCCCACTGAACCCGACTCCTTCTCTTGACATCCAAGTTTAGGCGGGAGCATAGTCCCTGGCATAGCTAGACCGGTTTAGTTAGTCAGGTTGCGGAATCCGGCACAACCCCCGAGCTCGGCACGATCCCCCACCCACCCCCAGGACCGGGAGACCCTCATGCGAAGAATCTGGGCGGCACTGACCACGACCGCGCTCGCCACCGCCGCGCTCACCGGCTGCGGACTCGGCTCCGGCGACACCAAGGACAGCGACGCGGTGGCGAGTGCGGCCGCCACCGGCGAGGTCAAGGGCAAGGTCTCGCTCCAGACCTGGGCGCTCAAGCCGAAGTTCACCGACTACATGCAGGGCGTGATCGACGGCTTCAAGAAGAAGTACCCCGGCGTCGAGGTCGACTGGCTGGACCAGCCCGGCGAGGGCTACTCCGACAAGGTGCTCAGCCAGGCCGCCGCCGGCAGCCTGCCCGACGTGGTCAACCTCCCGCCGGACTTCGCCTTCCCGCTGGCGAAGAAGGACGTCCTGCTGGACGTCGCCAAGGCCGACCCGAAGCTCGCCGAGGAGTACGTCCCCGGCGGCGTCGACGCCTACCGGTTCAACGGGTACCAGGGCACCTTCGGCTACCCCTGGTACCTCAACACCGATGTGAACTACTGGAGTTCGGAGCTCCTGACGAAGAACGGCCTGGACCCGCAGAAGCCCCCGGCCAGTCTGGACGAGCTGATCGCCCAGGCCCGGACGATGAAGGAGAAGTCCGGCGGCCAGACCTATCTGATGAGCCGCAAGCCGGGCATCGGGGACCTGTACAACATCGGCGTGAAGATCATGTCCGACGACGGCAAGTCCTTCACCTTCAACACCCCCGAGGCCGCCGCACTGCTCGACAAGTACCGCGACGCCTTCAAGGAGGGCCTGATGCCGAACGGAGTGCTGACCGACACCTACGCCGGCAACTCCAAGCTCTTCAGCTCCGGCACGGTGGCCTGGACCACCGGCGGCGGCAACTACATCACCAGCCTCGCCACCGACAACCCGACCCTCGCCCCGAAGGTCGTCTCCTCCCCCGCGATGGCCACCCCGCCGCTGTACGTCCAGGGCCTGTCCATCCCGAAGAACACCAAGAACCCGGCCGCCGCCGTGGCCCTCGCCCGCTGGGTGACCAGCCCCGAGAACCAGGCCGCCTTCGCCCACCTGACCAGCGTGTTCCCCTCCACCAAGGCCTCCGCGAACGACCCGTTCTTCAGCAGGAGCGACGGCACCAACGCGGGCGACGCCAAGGTGATCGCCTTCACCTCGCTCGCCAAGGCCAAGCTGATCCAGCCCGTCGAGGTGGACGACGCGATGGGCACCGTCATCAAGCAGCAGTTCGCGCTGGCCATCAGCGGCGACACCAGCTCCAAGCAGGCGCTGGACACCGCCGTCGAGCAGTGCAACAAGCTGCTCAAGGGCTGACCCCACCGGGCCCGCGGCGCCGCACCGGCACCACCTCCCCGCACCGGCGCGACCTCCCGCGCCGGCGCACCCTCC
>NZ_JBIVVI010000449.1:0-6540 GCF_044757675.1 Kitasatospora sp. NPDC091257 | reverse complement strand
GCTCAAGGCGGCGGGCGCCGACGCCTACAACCACAACCTCAACACCTCCGAGGGCGTACCGACCTCCCGGGCGGGGACAGCGCGGCGATCATGAACTCGCTGGCCCGGGTGTGCCTGCCCCTCGACGATTCCACCGTGGTCCTCTCCGGCCACGGCGGTCAGACCACCATCGGCCGCGAGCGCGCCACCAACCCCTACCTCCGACAGGCAGCGGGGGCGGCCGGCGCCCCGGCTTTCCCGCGACGAGGAATGTGACGGAAGAGAAGTTGAGCACCTTCACCGCCCCCAAGGGCACCTACGACCTGCTGCCCCCCAGCTCCGCGACGTTCCTGGCGATCCGCGAGCGCATCGCCGCGCCCGCCCGCCGGGCCGGCTACGGCTACGTCGAGACCCCGGTCTTCGAGGACGTGAAGCTGTTCTCCCGCGGTGTCGGCGAGTCCACCGACATCGTCTCCAAGGAGATGTACACCCTCACCACCAAGGGCGGCGACGAGCTGGCGCTGCGCCCGGAGGGCACCGCCTCGGTGCTGCGCGCCGCCCTCCAGGCCAACCTGCACAAGCAGGGCAACCTGCCGGTCAAGCTCTGGTACTCCGGCTCGTACTACCGCTACGAGCGGGCCCAGAAGGGCCGCTACCGCCAGTTCTCCCAGGTCGGTGCCGAGGCGATCGGCGCCGAGGACCCGGCGCTGGACGCCGAGCTGATCATCCTGGCCGACGACGCCTTCCGCTCGCTGGGCCTGGGCAACTACTCGCTGCTGCTCAACAGCCTCGGCGACAAGCAGTGCCGCCCGGTCTACCGCGCCGCCCTGATCGAGTTCCTCTCGGGCCTGGACCTGGACGAGGAGACCCGCCGCCGCGCCGAGATCAACCCGCTGCGCGTCCTCGACGACAAGCGCGAGTCGGTGCAGGCCCAGCTCACCGACGCCCCGATGCTCCGCGACTACCTGTGCGAGGAGTGCAAGGCGTACGACGAGAAGGTCCGCGAGCTGCTCACCGCCAACGGCGTCGCCTTCGTCGACGACCCGAAGCTGGTCCGCGGCCTGGACTACTACACCCGCACCACCTTCGAGTTCGTGCACAACGGCCTCGGCGCCCAGTCCGCGATCGGCGGCGGCGGCCGCTACGACGGCCTGTCCGAGATGATCGGCGGCCCCGCGCTGCCGTCCGTCGGCTGGGCCCTCGGCGTGGACCGCACCTTCCTGGCCCTGGAGGCCGAGGGCGTGGACCTCGACCTGCCGGCCGCCACCTCCGTCTACGCCGTCGCGCTCGGCGAGGAGGCCAAGAACATCCTGTTCGCCAAGGTGGTCGAGCTGCGCCGGGCCGGCGTCGCCACCGACCTCGCCTTCGGCGTCAAGAGCATCAAGAACGCCATGAAGTCCGCCGACCGGTCCGGCGCCCGCTTCGCCCTGATCGCCGGGGACCGGGACCTCGCCGAGGGCGTCGTCCAGCTCAAGGACCTGAGCACCGGCGAACAGGCCCCCGTCGCCCTCGACGCACTCGTCACCACCCTGAAGGAGAAGCAGCTGTGATCCGCACGCACGACGCGGGCACGCTCCGCCCGGAGCACGCAGGCACCACCGTCACCCTGGCCGGCTGGGTCGCCCGCCGCCGCGACCACGGCGGCGTCGCCTTCATCGATCTGCGCGACGCCTCCGGCACCGTGCAGATCGTGGTCCGCGACCTCGACTCGGTGCACGGCCTGCGCGCCGAGTACTGCGTCAAGGTCGTCGGCGACGTCCGGGTCCGCCCCGAGGGCAATGAGAACCCGGACATCCCGACCGGCGCGGTCGAGGTCGTCGTCAGCGCGATCGAGGTGCTCTCCGAGGCCGCCCCGCTGCCCTTCCCGGTCGCCGAGTACGAGCCGGGCACGGTCAACGAGGAGGTCCGGCTGCGCTACCGCTACCTGGACCTGCGCCGCGAGGGCCCGGCCAAGGGCCTGCGCCTGCGCTCCAAGGTCAACAACATCATCCGCCGGGTGATGGAGGAGAACGACTACCTCGACATCGAGACGCCGTACCTCACCCGTTCCACCCCCGAGGGCGCCCGCGACTTCCTGGTCCCGGTCCGCCTCCAGCCCGGCCACTGGTACGCCCTGCCGCAGTCGCCCCAGCTGTTCAAGCAGCTGCTGATGGTGGCCGGCATGGAGCGCTACTACCAGATCGCCCGCTGCTTCCGCGACGAGGACTTCCGCGCCGACCGGCAGCCGGAGTTCACCCAGCTGGACATCGAGGCCTCGTTCGTCGACCAGGAGGACATCCTGGCCCTCGGCGAGAAGATCATCGGCTCCGTCTGGCGCGAGGTCCACGGCTACGAGATCCCCAACCCGCTGCCGCGGATGACCTACGCGGACGCCATGGGCCGCTACGGCTCGGACAAGCCGGACGTCCGCTTCGGCCAGGAGCTCACCGACCTGACCGCGTACTTCAAGGGCACCGACTTCCGCGTCTTCCAGGCCCCGTACGTCGGCGCCGTGGTCATGCCCGGCGGTGCCTCGCAGCCGCGCAAGCAGCTGGACGCCTGGCAGGACTGGGCCAAGGCGCGCGGCGCCAGGGGCCTGGCCTACGTCCTCATCGACGCCGAGACCGGCGAGCTGCGCGGCCCGGTCGCCAAGAACCTCTCCGAGGAGCACCTGGCCGGCCTCGCCGCCGCCGCGGGCGCCAAGAACGGCGACGCGATCTTCTTCGCGGCCGGCAAGGAGCGCGCCTCGCAGGAGCTGCTCGGCGCCGCCCGTCTGGAGATCGGCCGCCGCTGCGAGCTGATCGACGAGTCCCAGTGGGCCTTCCTCTGGGTCGTCGACTTCCCGATGTTCGAGCCGATCGAGGACGACAAGGGACAGTTCCAGGGCTGGCACGCGGTGCACCACCCGTTCACCGCCCCGACCGCGGAGTCGCTGGCCACCTTCGACACCGACCCGGGCTCGGCGCTCTCCAACGCCTACGACCTGGTCCTCAACGGCTCGGAGCTGGGCGGCGGTTCGATCCGTATCCACCAGCGCGACGTGCAGAAGCGGGCGTTCGACGCGATCGGCCTCTCCGAGGAGGAGGCGGCCTCGCAGTTCGGCTTCCTGCTGGACGCCTTCAACTACGGCCCGCCGCCGCACGGTGGCGTCGCCTTCGGCCTGGACCGCATCGTCACGCTGCTGGGCGGGTACGACACCATCCGGGACGTCATCGCCTTCCCGAAGACGTCCACCGGCGGCGACCCGCTGACCGGCGCCCCGACCCCGATCACCCCGGCGCAGCGTCGCGAGGCCGGTGTGGACGCCCAGCCGAAGGTCCGCGAGGACGCCAAGGGCGAGGCTCAGCCCAAGTCCTGACGTCGCGTCATCCGCTAACCTGCAACGGCCCCGGACGGCTCGCCCGTCGTCCGGGGCCGGTCCACAACGGTGTGTGACACAGGGAGGGTTGACTCAATGCAGGTCACGACGAGAGTCGAATGTCCGGACGACGTCCCGGCGACCAGACGCGTCCACATGGCCGCGTTCCCGGGGCCGGACGAGGCGGATCTGGTGGACGCGCTGCGCCGCGATCCCGCCTGGCTGCCCGGGCTGTCCGTGGTGGCGGTCGACGGTGCCGGGCTGGTGATCGGACACGCGCTGCTGACCCGGTTGCGGGTCGGCGACGGCAAGGCGCTGGCGCTCGCGCCGGTCGCGGTGGCGCCCGAGTGGCAGCGCCGGGGCGTCGGCGAGCTGGTCGTCCGGGCCGTGCTGGCGGCGGCCGAGGAGGCGGGCGAGAAGCTCGTGGTCGTCCTCGGCGATCCGGAGTACTACGGGCGGTTCGGCTTCGCGCCGGCCGGGCGACACGAGGTCACCGGCCCGTTCGAGGTGCCGGAGGCGTACTTCCAGGCGCTGCCGCTGGCGGCGTACGACGGTGCCCCGCGCGGGCTCTGCCGCTACCCCGAGCCCTTCGTCGCCGTATAGAGCCTGCCTCCAGGCTCTTGCCCCACCCCGAGCGCCGCTCCCTCGGGCGCCTCTCCCGGGGCCGGTCCACGAGACCGGCCCGGTCGCCACGGCCTCGCCGACCTGCGGATCCGGCCGTCGGCGCCTACGGTGAATGCTCATCAGCATTCGACCGAACGGAGGACCCGAGGGTGGCCGAGCAGCGGCGGACCGGGAAGCCGGAGAAACTGGCCAGGAAGCCGTACGAGCGGGAGCTGCTGCGGCTCCAGGAGGAGCTGGTGAAGCTCCAGGAGTGGGTGCGGGCCGAGGGCGCCCGGCTGGTGGTGGTCTTCGAGGGACGCGACGCCGCCGGAAAGGGCGGAGCGATCAAGCGGGTGACGGAGTACCTGAACCCGCGCATCGCCCGGGTCGCGGCGCTGCCCACGCCGACCGAACGGCAGAAGACCCAGTGGTACTTCCAGCGGTACGTCGAGCACCTGCCGGCCGCCGGGGAGATCGTGCTGTTCGACCGCAGCTGGTACAACCGCGCGGGCGTCGAGCGCGTGATGGGCTTCTGCAACGACGAGGAGTACTGGCAGTTCCTGCACCAGTGCCCGACCTTCGAGCGGATGCTGACCGAGTCGGGCATCCTGCTGCGCAAGTACTGGTTCTCGGTGAGCGACACCGAGCAGGAGCGGCGCTTCCGGGACCGCCTGGGCGACCCGATGAAGGGCTGGAAGCTCTCCCCGATGGACGTCGAGTCGATCACCCGCTGGGAGGACTACTCGCGGGCCAAGGACGAGATGTTCATCCACACCGACACCCCGGACTCGCCCTGGCACGTGGTGGAGAGCGACGACAAGCGCCGGGCCCGGATCAACATGATCGCCCACCTGCTGTCCACCGTGCCGTACCGCGAGATCAAGGCCCGGCAGGTCGAACTGCCGCCCCGCCCCGCGTCGCGCGGCTACCAGCGGCCCCCGCGCGACCTGCAGAAGTACGTCCCGGACCACGCCGCCGGGCTGGAGTAGGGCGGGGCCCGTCGCGTGCCTTGCCGGGCTGTCCGGGGCCTCGCATAGGCTTCCGGTGTGGACGAACCGGACCTCTTCACCGCCGCAGCCGAGGAACGCCAGACCAGGGAGCCCGGCCGGGCGCCGCTGGCCGTACGGATGCGTCCGCGCACCCTGGACGAGGTGGCGGGGCAGCGGCAACTGCTGAAGCCCGGCTCGCCGCTGCGCCGGCTGGTCGCGGGCTCGCGGGGCCCGGCGGCGACCAGTTCGGTGATCCTCTGGGGGCCGCCCGGCACCGGCAAGACCACCCTGGCGCACGTGATCAGCCAGGCGGTCGAGGGCCGCTTCGTGGAGCTGTCCGCGATCACCGCCGGGGTCAAGGAGGTCCGGGCGGTGATCGACGGCGCCCGGCGGGCGGTCGGGATGTCCGGCCGGGAGACGGTGCTCTTCCTGGACGAGATCCACCGCTTCTCCAAGGCCCAGCAGGACTCGCTGCTGCCGGCCGTGGAGAACCGCTGGGTGACCCTGATCGCGGCGACGACCGAGAACCCGTACTTCTCGGTGATCTCCCCGCTGCTGTCTCGCTCGCTGCTGCTCACCCTGGAGTCGCTGACCGACGAGGACATCCGGGCGCTGCTGCGCCGCGCGGTGGCCGACGAGCGCGGCCTGGAGGGCGCGCTGGAGCTGTCCGCGGAGGCCGAGGACCACCTGGTGCGGCTGGCCGGCGGGGACGCCCGGCGGGCGCTCACCACCCTGGAGGCGGCGGCCGGTGCGGCGC
This sequence comes from Kitasatospora sp. NPDC091257, assembly GCF_044757675.1. Lineage (NCBI taxonomy): Bacteria > Bacillati > Actinomycetota > Actinomycetes > Kitasatosporales > Streptomycetaceae > Kitasatospora > Kitasatospora sp. NPDC091257. The sequence continues at coordinate 875 of NZ_JBIVVI010000449.1, read as the reverse complement.
TGGAGAAGGGCGAGTCGAGCATCACGCTGGCCACCACCGAGACGGCGGTCAACCAGGCGGCGGTGCGCTACGACAAGGACGGCGACCAGCACTACGACGTGGCGAGCGCGCTGATCAAGTCGATCCGCGGCAGCGACGTGGACGCCACCCTGCACTACCTGGCCCGGATGATCGAGGCGGGGGAGGACCCGCGGTTCATCGCCCGCCGGCTGATGATCTCGGCCAGCGAGGACGTCGGCCTGGCCGACCCGACGGCCCTGCAGACGGCGGTGGCGGCGGCCCAGGCGGTGGCCCTGATCGGCTTCCCGGAGGCCCGGATCATCCTCTCCCAGGCGGCCATCGCGCTGGCCCTGGCGCCCAAGTCCAACGCCGCCTACCTGGCGATCGACGCGGCGCTGGCGGACGTCCGGCAGGGCCTGGCGGGCGCCGTCCCGCCCCACCTGCGCGACGCGCACTACGGCGGCGCGGGCAAGCTCGGCCACGGCCAGGGCTACCGGTACCCGCACGACCTGCCGGAGGGCATCGCCGCCCAGCAGTACGCGCCGGACGCGGTGCACGGCAAGGAGTACTACCGCCCGACCAGGCGCGGCGGCGAGGCCCGGTACGCGGACGTGGTGGAGTGGACGCGCGGGCGGCTGCGGGGGGAGCGCAGGGTGGAGGGCAAGGCCGGGAAGAAGGACGGGAAGGCGCCCGCGAAGCCGGAGCAGAAGGCCGAGGAGCGGCCCGGGGAAAAGGGCGAGTGATCCACCGGTATACTCGGTCGGAGTGCCATGTCCCGGGACGGGCTGGAACACCGAGCGGTGGTGCTCGGCGCCGACCGGGACGCCCCGCTGGCGGCCCTGGCCGCGGGCCGACCGTCCGGCACTCTGGTGTCG
>NZ_JBIVVI010000448.1:0-6554 GCF_044757675.1 Kitasatospora sp. NPDC091257 | reverse complement strand
CCCGGCTTCGGGAGGGGTGTCGGAGCCCTCTGGCATCCTTCGCCCCATGCCGTACGACGCCGCCCTCCAGCTCGTCCAGACGACCGACCCGCACGACGTCACCGCCGAACTCCGGCAGCAGCTGATCGACTGCTGGATCGCGGTCACCAACAGCGGCGGCGCCGCGGGATTCCCCTTCCCTCCGGTGGGGCGCGACGACGTCACGCCCGCCGCGGACGGGCTCCTCGCCCGCCTCGACCCGCAGCGGAGTCGGCTCCTCACCGCCCGGGTCGACGGCGTCCTGGCCGGATGGGTCGTCCTCAACCGCGACCCCTACCGGCTCGTCGGGCACTGGGGCACCGTCCACCACCTCCAGACCCACCCGGCCTTCCGCGGCCGCGGAATCGGATCCGCCCTCGTCCGCGAGCTCCGGAGGATCGCCCGCGACGAGCTCGGCCTGGAACAGCTGCGCCTGGCGGCGCGCGGCGGCGAGGGCCTGGAGGACTTCTACGGGCGGCTCGGCTGGCGCGAGATCGGACGCTGGCCCGAAGCCCTCCGGCTCGCTCCCCACGACACCCGCGACGAGGTCCTGATGATCCTCGCGCCGCTGTGATCGCCGGGGCGTCCGGGCGGTTCCCGTTGCCCGTTCCGGCGTCCCCGGGCCCGGTGGAAATCGGTTCCGGCGTTCTCCTGGTGGGCAGGTCATAAGTGGAGTTTTGACATTCCGCTTAACTTCCTACAGTCTTCTCGGCATGTCTGACCGTCACCCGATCGAGTGCGCCGCCATCGAGCTGGCGCTGATCGGCGTGGCCGCGCACTGCGTTTCCGACAATCTCTGTCGCTGAATCCGCCTGCCCCGACGCGTTGTGCGGTGATCGCCGCATCGGGGCGTCGCCCCTCCCTGCGGGCGCGGTGCCGCTCACTCTTCTCGAAGCCTCACTGTCGCCCGCCTTCCTCCGTACACCATCGGTAGCGAAAGGCTCCCTTTCCGATGTCTCGAACCACCTTCACCCCTCGCCGCCTCGCCACGGCGACCGTCACCGTCGCGCTCGTCGTCGGACTGGCGGCGTGCGGACCGAAGGCCGACGGCGGTGGTGGCACCGGCAAGGACGCCGCGCCGCAGCAGGGCGGCACCCTCACCGTCCTCAACCAGAACCCGCAGGACCAGTTCGATCCCGCACGGCTCTACACCTCCGGCGGCGGCAACGTCCCCTCGCTCGTCTTCCGCACCCTCACCACCCGCAACCGGGCCGACGGCGCGGCCGGCACCAAGGTGGTCCCGGACCTCGCCACCGACACCGGCACCCCCTCCGAGGGCGCCACCGTCTGGACGTACCACCTCAAGGACGGCCTGAAGTTCGAGGACGGCTCGCCGATCACCACCGCCGATATCAAGTACGGCATCGAAAGGTCATTCGCCCCCGAACTCTCCGGTGGCGCACCGTTCCTGAGGGACTGGCTGGTCGGCGCCGCCGACTACCAGGGCCCGTACAAGGACGGCCGCACCCTGGACGCCATCGAGACGCCGGACGAGAAGACCATCGTCTTCCGCCTCAACAAGCCCGAGGGCGACTTCCCGTACCTGGCCACCCAGACGCAGTTCGCACCCGTCCCGAAGGCCAAGGACACCGGGACGAAGTACCAGGACCACCCCGTCTCCTCCGGCCCCTACCAGGTGGTCAAGAACGAGAACGACGGCGCGCACCTCGTCCTCAAGCGCAACCCCAACTGGTCGGCAGCGACGGACGACCAGCGCAAGGCGTACCCCGACACCGTCGACGTGCAGTCCGGTCTCGACCCGGCGGTGATCAACCAGCGGCTCTCCGCCGGCACCGGCGCCGACGCGGCCGCCGTCACCACCGACACCAACCTCGGCCCCTCCGAACTCGCCCAGGTGAAGGACGACAAGGCCCTCGCCGCACGCGTCGGCACCGGCCACTTCGGCTACGTCAACTACCTGGCGTTCAACCCCAAGGTCAAGCCCTTCGACAACCCCAAGGTCCGGCAGGCCGTCGCCTACGCGATCAACCGCACCTCGGTCGTCAACGCCGCCGGAGGCTCCTCGCTCGCCGAGGCCGCCACCACCTACCTGCCCACCCAGGAGACCTTCGGGTACACCCCCTACGACCCGTTCCCGGCCGGTGCCACCGGAAACCCGGAGAAGGCCAAGGAGCTGCTGAAGGAGGCCGGTTACCCGGACGGCCTGACCATCACGCTCACCCACTCCAGCGCCGTGGGCAAGGGCTACGGCCCGGACCTGGCCACCGCCGTCCAGGACGGCCTGAAGGCCGCCGGGATCACCGTCCAGCTGGAGGCCCTGGACTCCACCAGGTACTCCAAGACGATCCACACCGTCAGCACCGAGCCCGGCCTCTTCCTCTCCGGATGGGGCGCCGACTGGCCGTCCGGCGGCCCGTTCCTCGCGCCCATCTTCGACGGCCGGCAGATCGTCACCGACGGCTACAACTTCAACTCCGCGCAGCTGGACGACCCGTCGGTGAACGACGAGATCGACCAGATCAACAAGATCACCGACCACGCCGAGGCCGCCAAGCGCTGGGGCGCCCTGGACCAGCGCATCGGCGACCAGGCCCTCACCGTCCCGCTGTTCCACCCCGTCTACAAGCGGCTGTCCGGCAAGGACGTCCGCACCATCGTCATCAGCGACTGGACCGGCGTGCTCGACATCTCCCAGGTCGCGGTCAAGTAGCGGTCGGGAACGGACGGATCGGTCAGACAACCATGGCTCCACAGGAACCCAGCGCCGGGGAGGCCCGCGCGGCCTCCCCGGCCGCCGGGGGCCGGCAAGTGTGGCGGCGGCTGCTCGCGCGGCGCGCCGCCCTCGCCGCCGGCCTCGTCATCGTCCTGCTCGCCCTCGTCGCGGCGGCGGCACCGCTGCTCAGCGCGCTCGAAGGCCAGGACCCCACCAGCTACCACAACGACCTGCTCGACTCGGCGGCCGGCGGGGTGCCCACCGGCTCCTTCGGCGGCGTCAGCGCCGAGCACTGGCTGGGCGTCGAACCGGGCACCGGGCGCGACGTGTTCGCCCGGCTCGTCCACGGCGCCCGGATCTCGCTGCTCGTCGCCGTCGGCGCCACCCTCGTCCAGGTCGCGATCGGCGTCCTGCTCGGCCTCACCGCCGGCCTCGGCAACCGGCTGCTCGACCAGCTGATCGGCAACACCACCGAGGTGATGCTCGCGCTGCCCTCGCTGGTCTTCGCCATCTCGCTGATGGCGGTCGTGCCCTCCGGATTCCCCCGCCCGCTCCTGCTGACCCTGGTCATCGGGCTGCTGGGCTGGGCCGGCACCTCGCGGATCGTCCGGGCGCAGACACTCAGCCTCCGGCAGCTCGACTACGTCGCCGCGGCCCGGCTCGCCGGCGCCACCCGGTGGCGCATCGCCCGCCGGGAACTGCTGCCCTCCCTGGCGGCGCCGGTCATCACCTACGCGGCGGTGCTGCTCCCGTCCAACGTGATCGCCGAGGCCGGGCTCTCCTTCCTCGGCGTGGGCGTCAAGCCGCCGACCTCCTCCTGGGGCCAGATGCTCTCCGGCGCGACCACCTGGTTCCGCGCGGACCCGACGTACGTACTGCTGCCGTCGGCGCTGCTGTTCGTCACCGTGCTCGCCTTCACCGTGCTCGGCGACGCCGTCCGCACCGAGCTCGACCCCCGCGCGGCCTCCCGGCTGCGGGTCGGCACGGCGCGGGGCGGCGCCGGTGCGGCGAGCGGCGGCTCTTCGAGTGGCGGTCTGTCGACTGCCGGTTCTTCGAGCGGCGCCGAGGAGGCCACCGCATGACCCGCTTCCTGCTCCGCAAGGCCGTCGGCATGCTCGGCGTCCTGCTCGCCCTCTCCCTGATCGTCTACGCGGTCTTCTACATCGCCCCCGGCGACCCCGCCCAGCTGGCCTGCGGCGAGAAGTGCAGCCCCGCCCAGGTCGCCCAGGTGCGCGAACGGCTCGGCCTCGACGCCCCCGTCCACCTGCAGTACGCCCACTTCCTCCAGGGCATCGTCGCCGGCCGCGACTTCAGCGCCGGCACGGGCCTGCTGCACTGCCCGGCGCCCTGCCTGGGCGTCTCCTACCGCAGCGGCGAGCAGGTCACCGACATGATCACCGCCCGGCTGCCGGTCACGGCCTCGCTCGCGCTCGGCGCGATGGTGCTCTGGCTCATCCTCGGGGTCGGCACCGGGCTGGTCTCCGCGCTGCGCCGGGGCCGGCTCAGCGAGCGCCTGCTGACCGGCCTGACCCTGGCCGGCAGCTCGATCCCGGTGTTCATCATCGGCCTGGTGCTGCTCATCGTCCTGTGCGCCCAGCTCCAGTGGCTGCCGTTCCCGAGCTACGTACCGCTCACCGACGACCCCCAGCAGTGGTTCTGGGGCCTGCTGCTGCCCTGGGTCTCGCTCGCCCTGATCGAGTCCGCCAAGTACGCCCGGCTGACCCGCTCGTCCATGCTGGAGGCCCTCGCCGACGACCACATCCGGACCTTCCGGGCGTACGGCGTCAGCGAGCGGCGCCTGGTGACCCGGCACGCGCTGCGCGGCGCGCTCACCCCGGTGATCGCGCTCACCGCCATCGACCTCGGGACGATGTTCGGGTCCGCCGTGCTGACCGAGTCGCTCTTCGGCCTCCCGGGGCTCGGCAAACTGCTGGTCACCTCGGTCGGCCTGATCGACCTGCCGACCGTCGTCGGCCTCACCCTCGTCACCGGGTTCTGCGTGGTCCTCGCCAACGTCATCGCGGACGTGCTCTACGCGGTGTCCGACCGAAGGGTGGTCCTGACGTGAGCGTCGAACCGCTGGGCGCCGAGCGCCTGGTCGCAAAGTCTCCGGGGGCCGAGTCACGGGGTGTCGAGTCTCCGGGTGCCGAACCCCTGGTCGACGTCCGGGACCTGGTCGTCGACTTCCCGGTCGGCGGCGGCCACGTGCGCGCCGTCGACGGCGTGGGCTTCACCCTGGAGGCCGGACAGGCACTCGGCATCGTCGGCGAGTCCGGCTCCGGCAAGAGCACCGTCGCCTACGGACTGCTCGGCCTGCACCGCGGGACCGGAGCCCGGATCGGCGGCACCGTCCGGGTCGCCGGCGTGGACGCCGTCACCGCCGAGGGCGCGGAACTCCGGCGCCTGCGCGGCGGACTGGCCGCCATGGTGTTCCAGGACCCGCTCTCCGCGCTCGACCCGTACTACGCGGTGGGCGACCAGATCGCCGAGGTCGTCCGGGTCCACCGGGACGTCTCCCGCCGGGACGCCAGGGCCCGGGCCGTCGAGGTGCTCGACCGCGTCGGCATCGCCGACGCGGCCCGCCGCTCGCGCTCGCGTCCGCACGAGTTCAGCGGCGGCATGCGCCAGCGGGTGCTGATCGCGATGGCCCTGGCCTGCGAGCCGCGGCTGCTGGTCGCCGACGAGCCGACGACCGCGCTGGACGTCACCGTCCAGGCCCAGATCCTCGACCTGCTCCACGAGTTGCGCGCGGAGACCGGGGCCGGGCTGGTCCTGGTCACCCACGACCTGGGCGTGGTCGCCGGGAGCGTCGACCGGGTGCTGGTGATGAAGGACGGCCGGGCGGTGGAACACGGCCCGGTCACCGAGGTGCTGGGCGCTCCGCGTGAGCCGTACACCCGCGCGCTGCTGTCGGCGGTGCCCCGGGTCGACGCACCCGGCGCTCCGGACGTCCCGACCGCGTTGACCGTTCCGACTGGGCCGACCCGACCGGCCGAGCCGGCCGGGGGAGAGGTCCTGCTCGAAGCCACCGACCTGCGCCGGGAGTTCGCCACCCGGGGCGGCCTCACCCGGCGCGCCGCCCCCGTCACCGCCGTGGACGGCGTCTCGCTCACCGTACGGGCCGGCGAGACCCTGGGCATCGTCGGCGAGTCCGGCTCCGGAAAGACCACGCTCGGGCGGATGCTCGTCCGGCTGCTGGAACCGACCGGCGGCCGGCTCCACTACCGCGGCCGCGACATCGGCGCGCTCGGGGAGAAGGAACTGCGCCCGCTCCGGCGGGAACTGCAGATGGTCTTCCAGGACCCGGTGTCCTCGCTCAACCCGCGCCGCTCCATCGGGGAGTCCGTCGCCGACCCGCTGCGCATCGCCGGCGAGAGCGACGAGCGCCGCATCCGCGTCCGGGTCGGCGAACTCCTCGAACGCGTGGGGCTCGACCCCGACTGGTACCACCGCTATCCGCACGAGTTCTCCGGCGGGCAGCGGCAGCGGGTCGGCATCGCCCGGGCGCTCGCGCCCCAGCCGCGACTGATCGTCTGCGACGAACCGGTCTCCGCGCTGGACGTCACCACGCAGGCCCAAGTGGTTGAGCTGCTAGGCGAGTTGCAGCGCGACCTCGGCCTCGCGCTGGTCTTCATCGCCCACGACCTCGCCGTGGTCCGGCAGGTCAGCGACCGGGTCGCCGTGATGCGGGCCGGACGGATCGTGGAGCAGGGCGAAGCCGACGCCGTGTACGACTCGCCCCAGCACGCCTACACCAAGGGCCTGCTGGCCGCCGTACCCGTGCTCGACCCGGTCGAGGCGACCGCCCGACGTCACGCCCGACTGGCGACCGCCGGCGTCTGACCGACCCCCGGCACCGGAC
>NZ_JBIVVI010000447.1:0-6558 GCF_044757675.1 Kitasatospora sp. NPDC091257 | reverse complement strand
CCACCCTCGCCCCCGTCAGGTTCGACCTGCCGGCGCTGCGCCGCGCCGGCGACCCGCCCGCCCTGCTGCGGGAGCTGGTACGGCCCCGGCGCAGGCAGGCCGCCGACCGCGCGTGGACGCAGGCCGACGTGCTGCAACTCGTCGTGGGCCAGGTCGCCCTCGTCCTGGGGCACTCGTCACCGGAGGCGGTCAACCCCGACCAGGCGTTCACCGACATCGGGTTCGACTCGCTCACCGCCGTGGAACTGCGCAACCAGCTCGACGCGGACACCGGCCTGCGCCTGCCCGCCACGCTCGTCTTCGACCACCCGACACCGGCCCGCCTCGCCGCCTTCGTGCACACACGGCTGCACGGCACCGAACCCGACCCCCTGCTCGCCGAACTCGACCGGCTCAAGTCCACCCTGGACGCGGCAGCCGCCGACGCCGACTACGAGACCGTCGCGGCCCGCCTCGAAGCGCTTCTCGCGGCCTGGACCGCCAGACGTACCGGCTCCGCGGCCGGTGTCGACGAGGCCAGCGACGACGAACTGTTCAGCCTTCTGGACGATGCGCACCGCAGGACCGAGGTCATCCGCTCGGGCGAGTCCCGAAACGCTGAGGAGTAGCGATGTCCGACGAAGAGAAGCTCCGCACTTACCTCAAGCGCGCCACGGCCGACCTGGGAGTGCTCAGTAAGCGCCTCGCCGACATGGAGGAGGCCGCGCGCGAGCCGATCGCGATCATCGGCATGGGCTGCCGCTACCCGGGCGGAGTGGAGTCCCCGGACGGCCTGTGGCGGCTTGTCTCGGACGGTGTCGACGCGATCACCGAATTCCCGCCGGACCGTGGATGGGACGTCGTCCACGACCCTGACCCGGACCGGCCGGGCACGACCTACAGCCGGTCGGGCGGCTTCCTCGCCGACGGCGCCGGCTTCGACGCCGGGTTCTTCGGCATCTCGCCGCGCGAGGCACTGGCGATGGACCCGCAGCAGCGGGTGCTGCTGGAGACCGCCTGGGAGACCTTCGAGTACGCCGGCATCGACCCGACCACACTCGGCGGCAGCCGCACAGCCGTGTTCACCGGCCTGTGGTCCTCCGGCTACGGCAACCAGCCGCCGCCGGACCTCGAAGGCTTTCTCGCCACCGGAACAGCCACCAGCGCCACGTCCGGGCGGGTGTCGTATCTGCTGGGGCTGGAGGGTCCGGCGGTGTCGGTGGACACGGCGTGCTCGTCGTCGCTGGTGGCGATCCACCTGGCGGCGCAGGCATTGCGGGCGGGGGAGTGTTCGCTGGCGTTGGCCGGTGGTGTGACGGTGATGGCGACGCCGGCGGGGTTCGTCGAGTTCTCGCGGCAGCGGGGGCTTGCGGCCGATGGGCGGGTGAAGGCGTTCGCCGAGGCGGCCGACGGTACGGCGTGGGGTGAGGGTGCGGGGTTGGTGCTGCTGGAGCGGTTGTCGGACGCCCGTCGCAACGGTCACCGGGTGCTGGCGGTGGTGCGGGGTTCGGCGGTGAATCAGGACGGTGCGTCGAACGGGCTTGCGGCGCCGAATGGTCCGTCCCAGGAACGCGTCATCCGGCAGGCGTTGGCGAATGCCGGACTGTCGACGGCGGACGTGGACGCGGCGGAGGCCCACGGCACCGGGACCACCCTTGGCGATCCCATCGAGGCCCAGGCACTCCTGGCGACCTACGGTCAGGGGCGGGACGAGCCGTTGTGGCTGGGGTCGGTGAAGTCGAACATCGGGCACACCCAGGCGGCGGCCGGTGTGGCGGGTGTGATCAAGATGGTGATGGCGATGCGGCACGGTGAACTGCCGCGGACCCTCCACGTGGACGCGCCGACCTCCCACGTCGACTGGTCGGCGGGCCGTGTCTCACTGCTCACCGAGGCCCGGCCGTGGCCGGAGACGGGGCGTCCCCGCCGTGCCGGCGTGTCGGCGTTCGGCATCAGCGGCACCAACGCGCATGTGGTGATCGAGGCGGCTGCCGAAGAGCCGGTCGAGGTTTCGACGGGGTCCGCAGGCGGGGTGGTGCCGTGGGTGTTGTCGGGGAAGTCGGATGTGGCGTTGCGGGAGCAGGCACGTCGGCTGGGGGCGTTCCTGGCCGGGCATCCGGGGGTTGGCGCGGTTGCGGTGGGTCGGGCGTTGGCGGGGCGGTCGCGTTTCGATCACCGTGCGGTGCTGAGCGGTGTGGAGGCGTTGGACGCCCTGGCGGAGGGCGGTACGGCGCCGGGTCTGGTCACCGGGACCGTCCGTCCGTTGGGTCGGTCGGTGTTCGTGTTTCCGGGGCAGGGTGCGCAGTGGGTGGGGATGGGCGGGGAGTTGTACGGCTCGGAGCGGGTGTTCCGGGAGGTGATCGATGCGTGTGAGGCGGCGTTGGCGCCGTTCACGGACTGGTCGTTGGTGGAGGTGCTGGTCGGTGGTGGGTCGCTGGAGCGGGTGGATGTGGTGCAGCCGGCTCTGTTCGCGGTGATGGTGGCGCTGGCGGAGTTGTGGCGTGCGCATGGTGTGGAGCCTGATGCCGTCGTCGGGCATTCGCAGGGGGAGATCGCGGCGGCGTGTGTGGCGGGGGCGTTGTCGTTGGAGGACGCGGCCAAGGTGGTCGCCCTGCGCAGCAAGGCCCTGGTCGCCCTGGCGGGCCAGGGCGGGATGGTGTCGGTCGGCCTCGGGCATGAGCAGGCCGCCGGGTTCGTGGCCCGCTGGGACGGCCGGCTGACGGTGGCGGTGGTCAACTCGGCGGACAGCGTGGTGGTGTCGGGTGATCGGGACGCGTTGGACGAACTGCTGGCGGCCTGTGAGGCCGACGGCGTCCGCGCCCGCCGCCTGCCCGTCGACTACGCCGCCCACTCCGTCCAGGTCGAGGCGATCCGTGAGCACCTGCTCACCGACCTCGCCGGCATCACACCGCACCCGGCGGCGATCCCGTTCTACTCCACGGTCACCGGCGAGCCGGTCGACACCTCCGCCCTCGACGCCGCCTACTGGTACCGCAACCTCCGCGAACCCGTGCTGTTCGACCAGACCACCCGGCTGCTGCTCGACCACGGCCACACCGTCTTCGTCGAGATCAGCCCGCACCCGGTCCTGGTTTCCGCCGTCGAGGAGACCGGTCACCACCACGGCTCCGACCTCCTCGTCACCGGCACGCTCCGGCGCGACCAGGACGACTTCCTCACCTCGCTCGGCCGCCTGCACGTCCATGGTGTCCCGGTCGACTGGCGGTTCCCGGACGACACCGAGCCCGTCAGCCTGCCGACGTACGCCTTCCAGCGCCGGCCGTACTGGCTGCGGCCCGTCCCGACGGCATCGGGCGACCACCCCCTGCTCAGCACGTTCGTGGAACTGCCCGACGGCGCGGTGCTCAGCGGACGGATCTCGCTCGCCACCCACCCGTGGCTGGCCGACCACGCCGTGCGGGGCTCCGTCCTCCTGCCCGGCACCGCGTTCGCGGAAATGGCGGCCCACGCGGCCGGCCGGCTCGGCCGCGCGGTCGAGGAGCTGGTGCTCGAAACGCCGCTCGTCCTCGACGACACCCCGGTGCACCTCCAGGTCGTCGTGGGCCCCGAGGACGACGGCCGCAACCCGCTCACGGTGTACTCGCACGACGGCGACGAGTGGGTGCGGCACGCCACCGGGACGCTGGGCGAGGAGCCGGTGCTGAGCGCCTGGGACTGGCCGCCGGCCGGTGAGTCCCTCGACGTCGACGGGCTCTACGACTCGCTGTCCGTGCTCGGCTACGAGTACGGGCCGGCGTTCCAGGGCGTCACGGCGGCCTGGCGGGTCGGCGACACCGTCTACGCCGAGGTGGAGCTTCCCGCCGAGGAACCGTTTGCCCTGCACCCCGCGCTGCTCGACGCCGCACTGCACCCCATGGCGTTCCTCACCGACCGCACCGGCCTGCCGTTCGCGTTCACGGGAGTGGCGATACGGCCCACGGGCCGCCGGACGCTGCGCGTACGCCTGTCCGCCACCGGGCCGGACACGTACACCGTGGCCGTGGCCGATCCGGACGGCACCCCGGTCGCGGCCATCACGTCGCTGACCGTCCGGGACGCCACCGCCGTCCCGGACAGCCTGTACGCACTCGACTGGCTGCCCTTTGAATCGTTGGCCTTCGAACCGGCGTCGACGGGCGGCGACCCCGCGGACCTGGTCGTCCACGAGGTGACCGGGCCGGAGCCCGAGGCGGACACCGTCGAGGCGGCGTACGAGAGCGCGCGGAGCGTACTCGCCGTGATCCGGGACCACTTGGCGGGTGAGCGGACGCGGCTGGCCGTCGTCACCCGCAACGCCGTCGCCGCCGCGCCCGGTGACGTGGTCGGCCTCCACCACTCGATGGTCTGGGGCCTGGTCCGCGGCGCGCGGGCCGAGCACCCCGACCGGTTCGTCCTGGTCGACGCCGACCCGACCTGGGACCCCGCGCTGATCGCCGGCACGGACGAGCCGGAACTGGCGGTACGCCAAGGGGCGCTGCGCGTCCCCCGCCTGGTCCGCGTCGGCGCGAGCCTCACCCCGCCGGACGGGACCTGGCGGCTGGAGGACACGGGCACCGGCAGCATCGACGACCTGGCGCTGGTGCCCCGCCCGGAGCTCATGGAACCGCTCGGGCCCGGGCAGGTCCGGATCGCCATGCGGGCGGCCGGACTCAACTTCCGGGACGTGCTGATCGCCCTCGGCGTCTACCCCGGAGAGGCCCTGATGGGCGGCGAAGGCGCGGGCGTCGTCGTCGAAACCGGCCCGGACACCCGCTTCCGGCCCGGCGACCGCGTCATGGGCCTGGTCCCCGGCGCCTTCGGCCCGGTCACCGTCGCCGACCAGCGGCTGCTGGTCCGGATGCCCGACGACTGGTCGTTCGCCAGGGCCGCGTCAGTGCCCGTGGTGTTCCTGACCGCCTGGTACGGCCTGCGCGACCTGGGCGGGCTGAAGGCCGGCGACCGGGTCCTGATCCACGCCGGCACCGGCGGCGTCGGCATGGCGGCGATCCAACTGGCCCGGCGGCTCGGGGCGGAGGTGTTCGCCACCGCCGGCCCGGCCAAATGGCACACCCTGCGCGCCCTGGGACTGGACGAGGACCACATCGCCTCGTCGCGCACCCTGGAGTTCGAGCAGAAGTTCCCGCCCATGGACGTGGTCCTGGACTCGCTGTCCGGCGAGTTCGTCGATGCCTCCCTGCGGCTGCTCGGGCCCGGCGGCCGGTTCGTGGAAATGGGCAAGACCGACATCCGCGACGCGGCCGACCATCCCGGCATCGTCTACCGGGCGTTCGACATCGCCGACGCGGGGCCGGAACGGCTCGGCGAGATCCTGGACGCCGTCGTACGGGCCTTCACGGACGGCGGGTTCGCACCGCTGCCACTGGACGTACGCGCGCTCCGGGACGCGGTCGACGTGTTCCGGTTCATGAGTCGGGCCGCTCATGTCGGGAAGATCGTTCTCACTGTTCCTCAGCCGGTCGACCCCGAGGGCACCGTGCTGATCACCGGTGGTACGGGGACGCTGGGGGGTCGTGTGGCCCGGCATCTGGTGGCCGAGCGGGGTGTGCGGCACGTGGTGCTGGTCAGCCGTAGTGGTGGTGGGGCGGCGTTGTGCGAGGAGCTGGCCGGGCTGGGCGCGGAGGTGACCGTGGCCGCCTGTGATGTGGCCGACCGGGACGCGCTGGCGGCCGTGCTGGACGCGATCCCGGCCGCGCACCCGCTGACCGCGGTCGTGCACGCGGCGGGCGTGCTGGACGACGCCGTGGTCGAGTCCCTGACCCCCGAACGTCTCGCCGCGGTCTGGGAGCCCAAGGCCCGGGCGGCGTGGAACCTGCACGAACTCACCCGGGGACGGGACCTGACGGCGTTCGTCCTCTTCTCCTCGGCGGCCGGGACGCTCGGCAGCCCCGGGCAGGCCAACTACGCCGCGGCCAACACCTTCCTCGACGCCCTCGCCGTGCACCGGCGCGCCCTCGGACTGCCGGCGACCTCGCTGGCCTGGGGCTACTGGGCCGAGACCAGTGGGCTGACCGGGCAGATGTCCGAGGCCGACGGTGAACGCCTCGCCCGCGCGGGCCTGCTGCCGATGGCGACCGACTACGGACTCGGGCTGTTCGACGGGGGCCTGGACACCGCGGAGCCGGCGGTGGTCGCGGCCCGACTCAAGGTGTCCGCACTGGGCGACCGGCCGGTGCTGCGCGCGCTGGCACGCGCCCGCAAACCGGTGCGGACCACCGGACTGGCGGGCGAGCTGGGATCGCTCCCCGAGGCCCGGCAACGCGAGATCCTGCTCGACCTGGTCAGGACCCACGCCTCGGCCGTGCTGGGCCGCAGCGACGAGATCGGTGGCGACCGGGCCTTCAAGGACCTGGGCTTCGACTCGCTGACCGGCGTGGAGCTGCGCAACCGGCTCTCCACGGCGGTCGGGACCCGGCTGACGGCGACGATGGTCTTCGACCACCCGACCCCGGCCCGGCTGGCCGAATACCTGCGTGAGGTGGTCCTCGGCAAGGAGCGCCGGACGGTCGCGCCCGTGCCGGTCGGTGTTCCGGTGTCGGACGATCCGGTGGTCGTGGTGGGGTTGGGGGCCCGGTACCCGGG
>NZ_JBIVVI010000446.1:0-6560 GCF_044757675.1 Kitasatospora sp. NPDC091257 | reverse complement strand
CCCCGGCGACCCCGGCGGCCCCCGCCGCCCCGGCCCCGACCGGCTCGGGCGCCCCCGCCGCCCCGGCCCAGGACAAGAACGCGGCGCCCGCCGACGCCCGGCTGACGGTGCCCAAGCCCGGAACCCCGGCCACCGGCCCGGCCGCCAACGGCGACGCCGCGCCCGGCACCGGGGCGGTCGCCACCGGCGCCCTCGCCCCCGGCTTCACCGTCGCCCAGACCACGGTGGTCACCGAGCAGCGCGGCCTCGGCCTGTCCGGCCTCACCTGCGCCCCGGCCGGGACCGGCTTCTGGTTCGCCGGGGCCAGCACCGCCGGCGACCGGGTCGACTACGTCAGCCTGGTCAACACCGAGTCCTCCGCCGCGGTGGTGGACATCAAGCTGTACGGCGACAAGGGCCTGATCGACAACGACTCGGCCAACGGGATCACCGTCGCGCCCGGCAGCTCCCAGGCCGTCCTGCTGTCGACCATCAGCAAGGGCGCGGTCGCCGACCTCGCGGTGCACGTGGTGGTGCGCTCGGGACGGGTCGGCGCCGCGCTGCACGCCGCCGACGGCGGCAAGGGCGCGGACTGGATCCCGGCCTCGGCCGACCCGGCCCCCGTCCAGGTGCTGCCCGGCCTGCCCGCCGACACCGCCTCCGCCCGCCTGGTGGTCTGGGCGCCGCCGGAGGACGACGCCGACCTGAAGATCCAGCTGTCCGGCAAGAACGGCTGGTTCAGCCCGGCCGGCAACGAGTCGATCCACGTCAAGGCGGGCATGGTGGCCGCCGTCGACCTCGGCAAGGTCACCCGCGACGAGGTCGCCGGGCTGCGGCTGTCGCCCAGCGACGACAAGCACCGCACCCCGATCGTGGCCGGACTGCGGATCGACCGGGCGGCGGCCGGCGGCAAGACCGACGCGGCCTGGCTCACCGGCAGCAACCCGGTCGGAGCCCGCGCCACCGTCGCCGACAACCGGGCCGGCGCCTCCACGCTCTACCTGACCTCCAGCGGCGAGGCCGCCACCGTCCGGGTCACCGCCTCGGCCGGCAGCGGTGGCGGCACCCCGGCCACCAAGGAGGTCCAGGTCCCGGCCGGCGGCACGGTCGCCCTCCCGGCGCCCGAGCCCGCCGGGCTGAACGGCGTCTTCGCGCTCACCGCGGAGACCGTCTCCGGCGGCCCGGTGGTGGCCGCCCGGATGCTCTCCCTGCCGGCCAAGGACGTGCCGATGTTCACCGTCCAGGCGCTGCGCGACGACCGCAGCACCGTCAAGGTCCCGCAGGCCGGCCAGGATCCGGGCGTCGTCCTGCGCTGAGCAGCCGACGGGGCGGCACCCTTGGTGCCGCCCCGGAGGGATCAGTCCTCGTCGTAGCGCGGGTCGATGGCGTCCGGGGACAGCCCCAGCAGCTCGGCGACCTGCTCGATCAGGATCTCGTGCACCAGCGCCGCGCGGTCCTCCCGGGTCTTCGCCCGGATCTCCACCGGCCGCCGGTACACCACGATCTGGCTCTTGTGCCCCTGCTTGCCGGGCGACACCCGCCCCAGCGGCACGCCGTCCTCGGCGTCGGCGCCGTCCGGCTCGTGCAGCGGCACCTCCTGGACGGCGAACTCCACCTCGATCAACTGCGGCCAACGCCGTTCGAGGCGCTCCACCGACTCGCGCACGTAGTCGTCGAACAGTTCGGAGCGGGTGAGCGAGATCGGCACCTGGGGCGGCGCCAGCGGGCCGCGCAGGCCCCGCCCGTGCCGGTCGCGGTGCCGGGGGCGGCGCGCCGGGCCTGTCGATGACTGCGGTGCGGAGCTGTCCATATCACTGCCGAGGGTAGTCCTTGGACGGTCGGAAGTGGACCACTCCGGCCGGGAATCGCACGGGGCGTTGGATACGCGGCCCCGGCGCCCGCGGTGCGACACGGCACCCCTTCCGGGCAGGCGGTCTTCGCTCCCCGGCGAGGAGTGCGGTACCGTCCACCCTCGTGAGCTCTGTACGTCGTTGTTCGCGGACCGCGTGCGGCCGGCCGGCCGTCGCGACGCTGACGTACGTCTACGCGGACTCCACCGCCGTCCTCGGCCCGCTCGCCACCTACGCCGAGCCGCACTGCTACGACCTGTGCGCCGAGCACGCCGAGCGCCTCACCGCCCCGCGCGGCTGGGAGGTCGTCCGGCTCGCCGCCGAGGCCGGGCCGCTGCGCCGCAGCAGCGACGACCTGGAGGCGCTGGCCAACGCCGTGCGCGAGGCCGCCCGCCCGCAGACCCCCCGTCAGGGCCGCGGCCCCGAGGGCGAGTCCACCGAGGGCGGCCGCCGCGGCCACCTCCGGGTCCTGCGCTCGCCCGACAACTGAGGACCGGGGTCCGCCGGGCGGATCGCGCCTGATCGGGACCAACCCGGCACGGGGTGTTCGTCCGGCCCGGGTACGCTGCCCGTCTACCGTCACCGCGCCCGTCGATCCGACGCGCGGTGGCCCAGACGTTCCGTGATCAGTCCTAAGACCAGGGTGGAGCCGCAGTGCGCGACCTCAAGCAGCTCGTGAAGGCGTACGACGTCCGGGGCGTCGTCCCGGACCAGTGGGACGAGAGCCTGTCCCGGGCCTTCGGTGCCGCGTTCGTGCAGGTCACCGGCGCGTCCGCGATCGTGGTCGGGCACGACATGCGGCCCTCCTCCCCGGCGCTGAGCCTGGCCTTCGCCGAGGGCGCCGCGGCCTACGGCGCCGACGTGGTGCAGATCGGGCTGTGCTCCACCGACCAGCTGTACTACGCCAGCGGCAAGCTGGACCTGCCCGGCGCGATGTTCACCGCCAGCCACAACCCGGCCCAGTACAACGGCATCAAGCTGTGCCGGGCCGGCGCCGCCCCGGTCGGCCAGGACACCGGTCTGACCGAGATCCGCGAGCTGGTCGAGTCCTGGACCGCCGAGGACGACACCGTCACCGTCCCGGCCAAGGACGTGAAGCCGGGCGAGCTGTCCGCCCAGGACACCCTGCGCGGCTACGCCGACCACCTGCTGGGCCTGGTCGACCTCACCGGGATCCGCCGGCTCAAGGTCGCGGTGGACGCCGGCAACGGCATGGGCGGCCACACCGTGCCGACCGTCTTCGACGGCCTGCCGATCGAGCTCGTGCCGATGTACTTCGAGCTGGACGGCACCTTCCCGAACCACGAGGCCAACCCGCTCGACCCGAAGAACCTGGTCGACCTCCAGGCCAGGGTCCGCGAGGTCGGCGCCGACCTGGGCCTGGCCTTCGACGGCGACGCCGACCGCTGCTTCGTCGTGGACGAGCGCGGCGAGCCGGTCTCCCCGTCGGCGATCACCGCCCTGGTCGCCGTCCGCGAGATCGCCCGCGCCCGCGCCGCCGGCGAGGCCGAGCCGACGGTCATCCACAACCTGATCACCTCCTGGACCGTCCCCGAGGTGGTCCGCGAGCTCGGCGCCAAGCCGGTGCGCACCCGGGTCGGCCACTCCTTCATCAAGCAGGAGATGGCCGAGACCGACGCCGTCTTCGGCGGCGAGCACTCCGCGCACTACTACTTCCGCGACTTCTGGCGCGCCGACACCGGCATGCTGGCCGCCCTGCACGTGCTGGCCGCGCTCGGCGGGCAGCCGGGCGCGCTGTCCGCGCTCACCGCCGAGTACGACCGCTACGCGGCCTCCGGCGAGATCAACAGCACCGTGGCCGACCAGGCCGCCAGCACGGCCGCCGTCCGCGCCGCCTTCGCCGGCGCCGAGGGCACCACGGTGGATGAGCTGGACGGCCTGACCGTGGCCGGCCCGGACTGGTGGTTCAACCTGCGCGCCTCCAACACCGAGCCGCTGCTGCGCCTGAACGTCGAGGCCAAGGACCCGGCGAAGATGGCCGAGCTGCGCGACGGCGTGCTCGCCGTCGTCCGCGGCTGAGCCTGATCACGGGCCCCGGTGCCCCGGCCGGTAGGGTTTCCTATCGGCCGGGGCACCTCCGTGCCACCCCCGAACTTTGGAGAGCCCCATGAAGCTCGAATCCTTCCTGCTGGAGATCCTGGTCTGCCCGCAGTGCCGGGCCGCGCTCGTCGAGGGCGGCACCGAGGAGCAGCCCGAGCTGGTCTGCACCGGCGCGGACTGCGGCCTCGCGTACCCGGTCCGCGAGGGCATTCCGGTCCTCCTGGTGGACGAGGCCCGCCGCCCGGCCTGATGCTGGGGGCGTTGCCCGGGGCGAAAGCCCCACCCCGACCGCCCGGCGCGCAGCGGAGCGCGCGCCCAGAGGACCGCAGCCGGAGGTTCGCCGCATGCTCGACGACACCCTGCTCGACGATCCGGCCGCCCTTCGGCGCGCCGACCACGACCGCGCCCTGCTGGCCCTGGCCGGCGCGGGCGCACGGGTCCGCACCGCGCTGCGCCGGGCCGAGGCGGCCGGGCTCGACCGGCTGCGGCCGGACGGTCGGCCGCGGTCCGTCCTGGTCGCCGGGCACGGCAGCGCGCTGACCGCCGCCGAGATGCTGTCCGCGCTGGCCGGCACGGCCTCCCTGGTCACCCCGCTGCCGCCGACCGAGGCGGCCGCCCCGCGCGCCGACCGGGCCGGCGCCCCGCCCGCCTTCACCGCCGGGCTTGGCTGGCAGCTGCCCGGCTGGGCCGGCCCGCTGGACCTGCTGGTGATCAGCTCCGCCGACGGCGGCGAGCAGGGCCTGGTCGGCCTCGCCGAGCAGGCGTACGCGCGCGGCTGCGCGATCGTCGTCACCGCCCCGGCCGGCAGCGCGCTGGCCGAGGCCGCGCTGCAGGTGCGCGCCCTGCCGCTGCCCTTCGTGGCCTCGGCGTCGTCCGAGGACCTCGCGCCGGTGCGGGCCGCCGAGCCGGACCTGCCGGCCGAGGACCCGGCGGCGCTCTGGTCCCACCTCACCCCGCTGCTGGCGCTGGCCCAGAAGATCGGCCTCACCCAGCTCCCGTACGACGCGCTGCCGGCCGTCGCCGACCTGCTGGACGCCACCGCCGTGCGCTGCCGCCCGGACGCCGCCGCGTACACCAACCCGGCGAAGGGCCTGGCCGCCCGGCTGGCCGGGACGGTCCCGCTGCTGTGGGCCGAGGGCCCGATCGCGGGGGCGGCCGCCACCCGGTTCGCCGCCCAGCTGGCCGACCGGGCCGGGCGCCCGGCGCTGGCCGGGCCGCTGCCGCAGGTGCTCACCGCCCACCGCGGCATGTTCACCGGGCAGTTGGGCGCGGGTGCCGACCCGGACGACTTCTTCCGTGACCGGGTCGAGGAGCCGGACCCGTTGCACCTTCAGGTGCTGCTGCTGCGGCACGCCCCGGGCGCGGCCGTCCCGGCGGCCGAGGACGGGCAGGACGGCCCGGCCGAGGTGCCGGAGGAGGACGCGGGGCCGCGCAGCTTCGGCGTGACCCGGGCGCACCGGCTGGCCGCCGCGCACGACGTCCGGCTGACCGAGTTCGCGAGCGCCCGGCCCGACCCGCTGCACGCGCTGGCCGACCTGGTCGCGCTGACCGACTTCGCCGCCGTCTACCTGGGGCTCGCCGCGCAGTCCTGAGACGGTCGGCCGGGTGGAACCTCCGGGCCGGTACGGTAAGCGCTCGACGAGCTGATCGACCCGTGAGGACTTTCGAGGCATGAGTACCGAAGGCGGCACCAAGGCACTGATCGCGGCACTGTCCGCGAACCTGGCGATCGCGGCGGCCAAGTTCACCGCCTTCGGCTTCACCGGTTCCTCCTCGATGCTGGCCGAGGGCGTGCACTCGGTGGCCGACTCCGGCAACCAGGTGCTGCTGCTGATCGGCGGAAAGCGGGCGCGCCGGGAGGCCGACGAGGAGCATCCCTTCGGGTACGGCCGCGAGCGCTACGTGTACGGCTTCCTGGTGGCCGTCGTGCTGTTCAGCGTCGGTGGCCTGTTCGCGATCTACGAGGGCTGGCACAAGATCAGCCACCCGGAGACCCTGGACGCCTGGGGCTGGGCGGTCGGCGTGCTGGTCTTCGCCATAGGGATGGAGGGCTGGTCCTTCCTCACCGCGATGCGGGAGTCCGCCAAGGCCAAGGGTCGGCAGGGCTGGGTGCAGTTCATCCGCACCGCCAAGGCGCCGGAGCTGCCGGTGGTGCTGCTGGAGGACACTGGTGCGCTGATCGGTCTGGTGCTCGCGCTGTTCGGCGTCGGGCTCACCGTGATCACCGGCAACGGCGTCTGGGACGGCGTCGGCACCCTGTGCATCGGCGTCCTGCTGGTGGTGATCGCCGTGGTGCTCGCCATGGAGACCAAGTCGCTGCTGCTCGGCGAGTCGGCGAACAAGGACTCGGTGTACCGGATCCGGGAGGCGCTGGTGGACGGCGAGACGGTCACCGGGGTGATCCACATGCGCACCCTGCACCTCGGCCCGGAGGAGCTGCTGGTCGCCGCCAAGATCGCCGTCAACGCCGAGGACAGCGCCGCCCGGGTGGCGGAGGCGATCGACGCGGCCGAGGAGCGGGTCCGCGCGGTCGTCCCGATCGCCCGGGCGATCTACCTGGAGCCCGACGTGTACAGCGCCGAGAAGGCCGCGGCGGGCGACGACCCCGCCGCCACGCCCGGTGGTCCGGGCCCGGCCGACGCGCACTGAACCCCACCCCGGCCCCGCGGC
>NZ_JBIVVI010000445.1:0-6567 GCF_044757675.1 Kitasatospora sp. NPDC091257 | reverse complement strand
GGGGAGGGTCCCCTTGGTGTCCCCACCGCAGTCCGGCTCCCTCACCCCGGCCGCAGGCGTACCGCCCGAAGGATGCACACGTTCGTTCGGACGATGCACGTCCTGTGGCGCCTGCCGCCGGCGCGGGGCACGCCACCGCATCGGCAGACCCGCCCGTACCGGCGGGCTCAGTTCCGTGCGGGCCTGGGCTGGACCACCGGCCCCGCCGCCTTGAAGCCGCGCTGCTCGCCGAACCACTCGGGCGTGGCGTTGGACAGGGCGTGGGACAGCAGGGTGCGCAGGAACCAGCCGTGGCCGTGGCCGTTGCCCCGGGCGTCCTGGTCCCAGCCCGCCGGGTTGTCCAGCGGGTGCTCCAGCCAGTGCCGGAAGAAGGAGGGCGGCAGGTGGACCAGCCCCACGCTGCGGTCGTGGTTGTAGGCCTCGACCCCGGTGCCCCTGGGGTGCGCGCCCTGCTTCTTGCGCAGGGCGGCCTTCGCGGGCTTGCCGCCCTCCCACTCCACGGTGTCCAGGTTGACGGTGGTGGGGCTCTGCAGCCCCAGGCCGCTGCCGAGCATCGCCCGCTGGTGGTCGTCGTAGGAGGTGTAGACGAAGACGCGGGCGTCGCGGTTGACCCGGCGCTTCCAGAACGACGCCCTCTCCAGCAGTGCCTGGAAGCGCTCCAGGCGGGCCTTCGCATCCCCCACCTGGAGGTTCGGGTCGAAGAGGTTGATCTGTGACAGGTGGCGGCGGAAGAACGGTGTGTCGGCAGCGCCCTTCATCAGCTTCTCGACGCGGTCACCGCTGTGGCTGTAGCCGGAGAGCATCACCTGCCCGAACTCGGGGAAGCCGTCCTGGACGGGGCGGCCCGTGATCTTCCCGGAGGCGAAGAGGAGCACCTCCTGGACCGCCCGGGTCAGGCCCTGCTCCGTCAGCAGGTCGTTGAAATTGCCTCCCGCGACGGACGCCACGGGGACGACGTAGAGGACGTTCGGCTCGAACCGGTCCGAGGCCAGCAGGTGCTGGGCGACCGCCCGGAAGTCCGTGCACAGGTAGCGCTCGCCGAGCTTGACATAGGGCTGCGTCCCCTTGAATTTGTCGGTGACGCAGCCGCGGTCCTTCCCGTCGATGCGGCACGTGCCGGTCCAGTAGTCGGTGGCGGCGTAGCAGTCCCGGTCGGTCGGCGGGTGGAAGAGGAAGTGGACGTTGACGTTCTGGGTGGCCCCGGCCTTCAGGTGCAGCGCCGCCGTCCTGGACACCCACATCAGGAACAGCTGCGTGGCCTGGTCCCGCTCCGCGACGAGGACGGTCCCGTGCTCGTCCGCCAGGCCGCCGACGACATCCTTGTACTGGACCATCCGGACGTTGAGGCCGTCCGGTTGGGCGGCGTCCAGGACCCGGCGCCCCGGCACGTCGATCCCGCGGTCGCGGTTCCGCAGCAGCGGGAGCAGCAGATCGGTGTCGGCGCTGCCGTCGCTCTGGAGGAGTTTGAGGCCGGGGTCCTGGAGCGACTGGAACCGGCTGAAAACGTCGGTCATCATGGGTCGGCACCTCGTTCGCCGCACGGCCTGGGACTCTCCGGGACTTTCCGGTGCTCCCCGGCACTCCTCGGAGCGGCCATCCTCGTGCACCGCGCCGCCGCCTCCCGCCGCGACGGGCCGGACGCGGGCGCCCTCGGCCGGCCCACCACCCGAACGGAGCGCCCGGAAGCCCTGCCCTGGCCGGATCCCGATGGTCGCGCTCCGGCTTCTCCCCCGCCGGGGCGCGGGCACGACGAGCGGAGCGGGCGGGACAGGAGGCGTGAAGGCCGGGTGAAGGACCCGTCGGCAGTCGCAGGGGGCGTGGAGCTGCCCTCTTCACAGGGGCGGGGACGAACCGTTCCCCCGCCGCACCGCACCGCGGACGGCGCGCCCGCCGGGCCCGGCGAGGTTTCAGGGATGTACGCATGGGGCGAACCGGGCACCGCGGTGCCTCGGCGGGGTGCGGCCGGCGCCGCGGGCCGCAGCGGATTACCGGCCAATGTGACCGGAGCGCCCTCTTGGCGGAGCGAGCCTCGACCTAGACTCGGTAAAACGGTGGCGCCCGGCCGGTATCGATCCGGTCCGAGCCGCGCGCCCACGGGGGACCAGGCGCATCCGCACCATCCCGCTTGAGCACGCGTGTGTGCTCAGGCACGCATGTGGCACCTCTGCGCGACACCGTCGCACTGCGCGCGGCACCGTCGCGCTGCCGGAGGACGGCGGCTCCCGGGGATCGTGTTCCTGCCAGGAGTCGTCGTCGGGCTTCCGGCCCACGTTCCGGCACGGACCCGGTCCGGCGATCTACCGGGCCGACCCCTTCGACACTCCTCGGGAGACCTCCATGTCCGACCACCTGCAGGACGTCCTCGCGCTCGACGACCTCGACCTCGACCTCGACCTGGGCGAACTGACCGTCACCGCGCTGCGCGACAGCATCGCGCTGCCGGAGGGCGGCGCGTCCACCAACTCCACGTCCTGCAACTCCTCCTCCAACTCCAGCATCGTGCACCCGACGACGACGTGGTTCTGACGCTCCGCGCTGCCGGGCGTCCTGAGCGGTGCCGAGCCCTGCCGAACCCTGCTGAGCTGTAGCAAGCCCTACTGAGCGGCGCCGAAGCACCAGCCCGGGCCGGTGGCTCGCCCGCCACCCGCACGGCGCCCTGCTGGAGGAGGCCCTGCCCCTCGTCGGCGGGCAGTCGGAACCGGCGCGGACGGTCGAACTCGTCCTGGAGACCTACCGCCCGCCCGGCCCAACCCACTGCCCGCCCCCGTCCGCCCCGCCGGTGCCGCACCGAGGAGTCGCCCGATGAGCGAGCCGACGACTGAGTTGACGAGTGAGCCGATGAGCGGTCCGGCCGGCCGCCCCGCGCCCGGGACCGCCCTCGACGTGATCCTCTACCACTACCGGCCCGTCAAGGCGCGCGCCCTGCGCGAGGCCGTCCTGCCGCTCGCGCGCAGGGCGACGGAGCAGGGGCTGCTCGCCCACGTCGAACGGCACTGGCGGTTCGGGCCGCACCTGCGGCTGCGACTGGAGGGGTCGGCCGAGCGGGTGGCCGCCGCGGCGGAGGAGTCCGCCCGGGCGCTGCGGACGTGGGCGGCCGCGCACCCGTCCGTCGCCGACCGCACGCGGGAACAGCTGCTCGCCGAGGCCGCCGTCGCCGGGCGGGCCGAGCTGATCGCCCCGCCGTACGGCCCGCTGGTGCCGGACAACACCGTCCGGGTGGCGCCCGTCGACCCGGCCGCGACGACCGACCTGCACGCGCTGCTCGGGGCCGAACCCGCTGCGCTGCGCGACGAGTTGATGCGCGCCGGGCTGCCCGCGATCACCTCGGCCTGCGCGTTCCTCGGGGAGCACGGCGACACCGCGCAGGCCCGGGTGCGGCTGGTGCTCACGGCGCTGGCGGCGCACGCGAGCACCCATCCGGACGGGCTGATCGGCGGGCACTACTCCTTCCTCTCCCACCTGGAGGACTTCCTCGTCCACGAGGACCCGGACGGCCGGGTCCGAGCGGCCTTCGATCAGCGCTGGGAGCGCAGCGGCCCCGCCGCCACGGAGCTGGTCCGCCGCGTGGCGGCCGGGGACACCCGGGGCTGGGAGCAGGACTGGGCGCGCTGGTCGGCCACGGCCTGGGGCCGGGCCGAGCGGCTGCTGGCGGCCGGGGCCGACCTCTCCGGCCGCGGCGAGGAGTACCGGGCCCGCGCGACCGCCCTCGGCGACCCGGCCACCGCCGAACGCTGGGACTTCGAACTGCGCACCCGCTACAGCGAGTTCCACCGGATGCTGACCCGCAGCGACCCCGACGGCACGCTGTTCGACCGCACCCACTACCTGATCTACCGGACCGGCACCAACGCCCTGTACCGGCTCTTCGCGATCTGCGACGTCCGGCCGGTGGAGCGCTACCTGGCCGCCCACCTCCTCGTACGCAGCGTCCCCGAACTCACCGGACACCGGTGGCGGGACTACATCGCCCAGGTGATCGCCATGGTCGAGGGGCCGGCGTGACGGCCCTTCCACCTCGCAGTCGCCGCCCGCGCCCCGCCGGCGCGCCACCGCAGCGACCACCGCGGCGACCACCGCCTCCGCACTCAGCTGTGGTTGACGATGATGAAGATGCCCCAGCCGATCGCGGCGAGGACCACCGCGAAGCACACCACGGCAACGGTCCGGCCGAGCGCCCCGGCGGCGCGGCGGGAGACCCCGGCCCCGTCGATCCCGACCGGTGGGTAGAGGGCGCGCACACCGATGGCGAACAGTGCGGGCAGACCGGCGCCGGCGAGGAATCCGACCACGACGATCTTCCAGAGCGCGTCCAGATCGACCCAGGAGTTCACGGGGCCACCTCGTCGGTGGCGGGAACGGGCTCCGGGTCCGGGATGACCGACCCGGTCCACGCGGCGTTGACGTTCTCCGGGGTGACCGCCGGGTGGCGGGACGCGACGAAGAAGGCGATCGAGGCCAGCACCAGGACGGCGAAGATGGTCACGACGCCCCCGGTGCCGCCGATCCCGTCGGCGACCCAGTAGGCCAGCGCCCCGACCAGTGCCGCCGCCGGGAGGGTGAGCACCCAGGCCACCACCATGCGGCGGGCGATGTTCCACCGTACGACCGCGCCCTTCTTGCCGACCCCCGATCCGAGGATCGACCCGGTGGCGACGTGGGTGGTGGAGAGCGAGTAGCCGAAGTCCGTGGAGGAGAGGATGACCGCGGCCGAGGCCGACTCACTGGCCATCCCCTGCGGCGGTTCGATCTCCACCAGTCCCTTGCCCAGCGCCCTGATGACCCGCCAGCCGCCGATGTAGGTGCCCAGCGCGATGGCCGTGGCGCAGGAGCCGATCACCCAGTCCGGCGCCTTCGCCCCGGTGCTCAGGGTGCCGCTGGCGATCAGGGCCAGCGTGATGACGCCCATGGTCTTCTGGGCGTCGTTGGTGCCGTGGGCGAGCGAGACCATGCAGGCCGACCCGACCTGACCGCTCCGGAAGCCCTGGGTGCGCGGGCCCTCGGAGACCTCGCGGGTGACGCGGTAGACGAGGTAGGTGCCGAGCGCGGCGACCGAGCCCGCGATGAACGGCGACAGGGCGGCCGGCACGATCACCTTGGCGACGAGGCCCTGCCACTTGACGGCGGAGGCCCCGGCCGCCGCCATGGTCGCCCCGACCACGCCGCCGATCAGCGCGTGCGAGGAACTCGACGGGATCCCGACGTACCAGGTCGTCAGGTTCCACAGGATGCTGCCCGTCAGGCCCGCCATGACCACGGTCAGCGTCACGTCCTGGCTCTGCACCAGACCGCTGGCGATCGTCGCGGCGACCGCGGTCGACAGGAAGGCGCCCACCAGGTTCAGCACCGCCGAGACGCCGACCGCGACACGCGGCGGGAGGGCGCCGGTGACGATCGAGGTCGCCATGGCGTTGCCGGTGTCGTGAAACCCGTTGGTGAAGTCGAAACCGAGCGCGGTGACCACCACCAGCGCCAGAACCACGTCATTGCCGGTCACGCGTCCGAACCTAACCCGCCGACCGCCGCCGCCCCGGTCCCCCGCCACCCGTACGGGGCCGGGCGGTGGAGGACACCATCCGATCGGACCAGCACGGCCGTGGAGCCCGAGCGGAGCGCACAGGACAGAACCACTACTCGGTCAATAATTGGGTGTCGCCGACCACTTTGGGACTGATAGCGTCCCGGACGTGGCAAAGCTGAACCAGATCATCGCCGTTGAAAAGGGCGTCAAGTCCAAGTCCTTCCAGGAGCTGACGCAGGCCCACCAGGACCTTCAGAAGCCCGCGCTGCTGGCCGGGATCTCCCGCACCTACCAGCCCAAGGACGAGGAGGGCGAGCAGCTGCCGCCGGAGTCGACCCGTGTGCAGCTGAAGGCCGAGGACATCCTGCGGTCCACCGCGCAGACCCTCACCCGGCTCTTCGACGTGACGGCCACCAAGGACTGGGCCAACATCGGTGCCAGCGCCGATGTGGTGGTCGACGGCCAGGTGCTCCTCGCCCGGGTGCCGGTGCCGTACCTGCTCTTCCTGGAGAAGCAGCTCACCGACCTGTTCACCTTCGTGAAGAAGCTCCCGGTGCTGGACGCCTCCGAGTCCTGGAACCTCGACCCGTCCGCCGACGCCTGGAAGACCGAGCCGGTGCGCACCATCCGGACCAAGAAGGTGCCGCGCAACCACGTCAAGGCCGAGGCCACCGAGAAGCACCCGGCCCAGGTCGAGGTCTACTACGAGGACATCGCGGTCGGCTACTGGACCACGGTCAAGTTCTCCGGCGCGCTGCCGGCCCGCCGGGTGAACGAGCTCGCCGAGCGGGTGGAGAAGCTCCAGCAGGCGGTCAAGTTCGCCCGCGAGGAGGCCAACGCGGTCGAGGTCACCGACCAGCGGGTCGGCGACGCCGTCTTCGGCTACCTCTTCCGGTAGCCCCATGATCGCCCGCCCGGGGAGCCGGGCGGGTGCACCGAGCGCGTCGAACACCCTGTCCGGGAGACCGGGCGGGTGCGCTGCACGGTGCGAAAAGCTGACACTGACGTTGAAGCTGACCAGGGGTCCCAGTGGAGGTTCGAGTCCTCCC
>NZ_JBIVVI010000444.1:0-6568 GCF_044757675.1 Kitasatospora sp. NPDC091257 | reverse complement strand
GGTGGATCGGGATCCGGGGCTGGGGGAGGATGGGCGGACGTGCTCGTACGGCCCGGGTGCAGGTCCTGGGGGTGGCGCGCTGGTGCGTCGGTGCGGGCCCAAGACGAGGAGTGACCGTGAGCGAGCGGAGCGAGTCGGCGGCACCGAAGGTGACGGCTGAGTCCGAGGTCGCCGAGATCTGTCGCGATCTGATCCGGATCGACACCAGCAACTACGGGGACGGCTCCGGCCCGGGGGAGCGGAAGGCGGCCGAGTACGTGGCCGAGCAGCTCGCCGAGTTCGGGCTCGAACCGAAGATCTTCGAGTCCGCCAAGGGCCGGGCGTCGACGGTGGTCCGGATCGAGGGCGAGGACCGCTCCCGTCCGGGCCTGCTGATCCACGGCCACACCGACGTGGTGCCGGCCAACGCCGCGGACTGGACCCACGACCCGTTCGGCGGCGAGATCGCGGACGGCTGCGTCTGGGGGCGCGGCGCGGTCGACATGAAGGACATGGACGCGATGACCCTGGCGGTCGTCCGCGACCGGCTGCGCACCGGGCGCAAGCCCCCGCGCGACATCGTGCTGGCCTTCCTCGCCGACGAGGAGGCCGGCGGCACCTACGGGGCGCGCTTCCTGGTGGACAAGCACCCGGGGCTGTTCGAGGGCGTGACCGAGGCGATCGGCGAGGTCGGCGGCTTCTCCTTCACGGTCAACGACCAGGTCCGCCTCTACCTGGTGGAGACGGCGGAGAAGGGCATGCACTGGATGCGCCTGACGGTCGAGGGCCGGGCCGGCCACGGCTCGATGGAGAACGACGACAACGCGATCACCGAGCTGTGCGAGGCGGTCGCCCGGCTCGGCCGGCACCAGTTCCCGCTGCGGATCACCAAGACCGTCCGGGCCTTCCTGGACGAGCTGTCGGACGCGCTCGGGGTCGAGCTGGACCCGGAGAACATGGACGAGACGCTGCGGGTGCTCGGCGGCATCGCCAAGATGATCGGCACCACGCTGCGCAACACCGCCCAGCCGACCATGCTCGGCGCCGGCTACAAGGTGAACGTGATCCCCGGTCAGGCCACCGCGCACGTGGACGGGCGCTTCCTGCCCGGCTACGAGGAGGAGTTCCTGGCCGAGCTGGACAGCGTGCTCGGCCCGCGCGTGAAGCGCGAGAGCCTGCACTCGGACAAGGCGATCGAGACCGGCTTCGACGGTGCCCTGGTGGAGGCGATGCAGACCGCGCTGCGCGCCGAGGACCCGATCGCCCGCGCGGTGCCGTACTGCCTGTCGGGCGGGACGGACGCCAAGTCGTTCCAGGACCTCGGCATCCGCTGCTTCGGCTTCGCGCCGCTCCAGCTGCCGCCGGAGCTGGACTTCGCCGGGATGTTCCACGGTGTGGACGAGCGGGTGCCGGTGGACGGCCTGAAGTTCGGTGCCCGGGTGCTGGACCGGTTCATCGACGCCTGCTGAAGCCCCTGATCAGGCGACTGGGTCGGCCCGTTCCCGGAATGCCCGGGGGCGGGCCGAGCGCATTGTCGGAGCTGATGATTGTGGGATGGGGAAAGGAAGATCGGCAGAAGCGATTCTGCCGGAAACTCCAAGCTGATCATGTGTGCGAGACCTCACCGTTGCGGGTGAATGGGAGATCCGTTCCGTACCCCGTTTGCCGCAGCGTCGTTCATCCCTGTGCAGCCCGCCGAACGGGTTGCGTTGTCCATACAGGAGGAATGATGAAGGTCAAGAAGATCGCCGCTGTCGCCGCCGCCACCGGTGGTCTGGTGCTCGCCGCCGCCGGTGTCGCGTCCGCTCACGCCGGTGCCGAGGGTGTGGCCGCCGGCTCCCCGGGTGTCCTCTCGGGCAACCAGATCCAGGTTCCGGTGCACGTCCCGGTCAACCTCTGCGGCAACACCATCAGCGTCATCGGCGTGCTGAACCCGGCGTTCGGCAACCACTGCGCCAACGTCTGAGTCGACCTCCGGGCCGTCGAGGCCTGTTGAGCCGATTCGCAACCGGCCCCCGGGCGGCGGACGCGCCGCGCCGGGGGCGTTCGCGTTCCCGGCGGTCCGGTGCGGGCCGGACCCGCTCCGGGCCCGGCGGCCGCCGGATACACGAGGTCCGACACGATCGCTCGATCGGGTGAAGCCGATTCGTTCGGCTCAACCTCCCCGTTCGCCTCTCGTTAACTCGTGTGCAGCCGAAGCCCTTGCGTGATTTACGGATATACGGAAATTCCGACTTTTTAAAGGTTCACGTCAAGGTCGACACGTCGTCTCGAAATGTCAGGGGAAAAAATGAGGAATGTAGCCAAGAAGGGGATCCTCACGGCGGTGGCCACGGGCAGTGTGCTGGCCTCGGCCGCCGGCTACGCCTATGCGGGAGGAGCCGAGGCGCAGGGGGGTGCCGTCGGTTCGTCCGGCGTCGTCTCGGGCAACTCGGTCCAGGTGCCGATCCAGGTGCCGATCAATGCCTGCGGCAATACGGTCGACGTGATCGGCTTGCTGAACCCGTCCTACGGCAACCACTGCGCCAACGTCAACGGCGGCGGGGGTCACCCGGCGTCCAAGCCCGTCCAGCACGGCCTGCCCGGCGGCTCGGGCGTCACCGGCGGCGGTCACTCCGACGGCAGCCGTCCCGCCGACGGCGTGGGCGGCGTCGACGGTTCCGGCACCGGCGGCAGCCAGGGTGCCAAGGTCCCGGGTGCCGCGGTCCCGGGTGCCACCGTGCCGGGCGCCACCGTGCCGGGCGCGAGTGCCTCGGGCGTCGCCGCCAACTCGCCGGGCGTGCTCTCCGGCAACAGCGTCCAGGCGCCGGTGGACGTCCCGGTCAACGCCTGCGGCAACTCGGTCAACGTGGTCGGCGTCGGCAACCCGGCCTTCGGCAACGACTGCGTGAACGTGGCCAAGGTCGCTCCGAAGCCCACCCCGAAGCCGGTCGAGGGCTGCGTGGAGGCCTGCCCGACCCCGCCGAAGGTCTCCTCCGAGGAGGTGACGAGCGTCGCGCGCAACAGCGTCCCGCCCGTCGCGGCCGAGCAGGCCGTCGTGGCACCCGCCAAGGCCGTCAAGGCCGCCACGGTCGCCCCGACCGCCCAGCTGGCCTCCACCGGCGCGGGCGGCGTCGAGCTGCTCGGTGCCGCCGGCCTCGCGCTGATGCTCGGCGGTGGCGTGCTCTACCGCCGGGCCCGGGCCGGAGTCCGCTGACCCGGCCGACCGGGGACGGGGGCGCGCGCTGAACCGGACGCGCGCGCACCCGTAGCGGGAACGACCCACCCGCGGCCGCCGGGCGAACGGGCGGCCGCGGGCGCGCGGAGGCTCGACGCGAGGCCCGCCCGGGGCGCCGGTGCCCCGCCCGTCACCAGCTCCGGACCTGCCGGATGATCCGCCGCTTCAGCCGGACCGTCCGGCTGCCGTCGGGGAACAGCTTGAGTCGGTCGAGCTCCCAGTGCCCGTACTCGGCGTGCTCGGTGAGCAGTTGGCGCGCCGCGTTGCGCGTGGTGCCGCGCGGCATGCGCAGGGACTGGTACTCGTACTCCGGCTGCCGGACCGGCTTCCGTGGGGTCAAAACGCTCCTCCTGGGGATCACCTTCGGGCAAGCCTACGGCCTGCCCCGGACGGTCGGCCCGGGTATTTCCGGCCGCCCCTCCCGCGCGGAGGCGGCGGCCGGAAGAGGCATGACCCGGGCCGCCGGCTGACAGCGCATCAGTCCTGTTGCCACTGGGGAAGGGATACCCCGATCCCGGCGCGCGAAGCCGCACCCGGACGGCCCCGTCGAGTCCGGTGCGCGCCCTCCGCGCCCGTTTCGCGCCGGTGCCGCGTGGGGACGAAGTGGCACGGATCGGACATCAGGGGGGAAGTTGCGGTGAAAACGCGGGTGGAGGTGACAACCGCTGTGCGTACCGACACCGCGGGGAGATAGCGTCTGCACCATGTCTGATGCCGCGCAGCCCACCATTGCCGAGGTACGCGCCGCCGCTGAGGCGGTCAAGGCCGCCATCGATCGTCATCTGGAAGCGGTGTCAAGCCCCAACGCAGCCGATGATCCCGCCGTTTCCGCCGCCTACGAGCAGCTCGCCACGGCGGCCATCGCCTACGACCAGCTCCTGTACGAGGCCTACGACGAGGTGACGCCCTTCGAGATCCCCGGGGACGAGGGCCCCGGCGGGTACCACGGCCCCGAACAGCCCGAGGCGATCAGCGTGTTGATCCGCCGCGACTACCACGTCGTCGACCCCGAGCGACTGCGTGCCCAGGCCGAGCGGCTGGACGAGTCGCTGACCCCGGGCGGAGCCGGAGCGGGCGGGGTGAACGCCGCGATCGGCGTGCTGTTCGGCGAGTACGAGCCCGACGAGATCGCCGCCCGCAGCGAGGAGTTCGGCCTGGAGGAGGCCGACTCGACGCTCTGGGTCGCGGCCACCGAGCCGACCGAGCCGGGCGAGTGGCTGCCCGAACCCTTCGAGCACGCCGACCCGCAGCTGTTGATCTGCCGGTTCGACGTGAGCGAGGTCTACGACGACGAGGACCCGGACGACTGACGCCGTCCAGGACGGCCGACGGGCGGGCCCGGGATCACCGGGGCCCGCCCGTCGTGCGTTCCGGCCGGCCCGCCGCGGCGGGCCGGCCGGACGCCGCTCAGTACTCGGAGGCGGCGGCGTTCTCGGCGAGGACCGCCCGCAGCCGGGTGGTGCGCGGCTGCGCCGGGCGCTCGGCGACGGCCTGGGCCAGCGCCGGGCCCGCCGCGTGCACCACGGACAGGTGCCGCTCGCCGCGGCCGAAGGCGGTGTAGACCCACTGCCGGGTGAGCGCCGGGGCGGCGTCCTCCGGGAGCACCACGACCGCGCCGGGCCAGCGCCGGCCGAGCGCCTGGTGGACGGTCAGCGCCCAGCCGTGCCGCAGTCGGGCGGCCTCGGCCGGCGGGACGGTCCGGTGCGAGCCGTCCGCGTACTCCAGGTGCAGACCGGCGGCGTCGCCGTCCAGCACCCGGGCCGGGCGGGTGATGCCGGGAGCGGGGGAGTCGACCACCCGGTCGCCCGGGTCGAAGCCGCCGAAGCGGCCGGGGCCGGGGTTGAGCCGGGCCTTGGCGGCGGCGTTCAGCGCGCGGGTGCCGGCCGGGCCGCCGTGGCCCGGGGTGAGCAGCACCACCTGCTCGACCGGGATGCCCAGCGCGCGCGGAATGGAGTCGGTGAGCAGCTGGACGGCGCGGTGGACGGCCTCGCCGGCGTCCTTGGCGGTCAGGATGACCACCTCCTTGTCCGGCGCCTCGACCGGCTGGAGCTCGCCGATGCCGATGCCGGAGACCAGCTCGCCGATCGGGCCGAAGTCCGGGGTGCGGGAGGAGACCGCCGGGCAGGCCTTGGCGGCCAGCAGGTCGGCGAAGAACCGGCCGGGGCCGGCCGACCAGAGCTGGCCCGGGTCGCCGCTGAGCACCAGCCGGGTGCCGTCGGCCAGCGACTCCAGGACGGTGGCGGCCAGTTCGACGTCCAGCAGCGGGGCGTCCAGCACGACCAGCAGGTCCAGGGCGAGCGTGCCGTCCGGGGCGCGGCCGGGGCCGGCGGTACCGGAGAGCAACTCGGCGAGGGTGACCACGGGGGCCTCGGCGCCGGCTCCCGCCCGGGCGAGCGCGGCGAGGGAGTCCCGGCCCTGGTCGGTCCAGGTGGCGGCCCAGGCCCGCAGCCCGAGGCCCCGGGCGGCGGCGACCAGTACGGCCGGTTCGGCGCGGGCCGCCTCGCCGCCGGTGTGCAGCACCAGGGCGTGTTCGGCGACGGCCTTGATCAGGGCGGTCGCGGAGGAGGACGGCGCCGCCTCGGCGGCGGCCGCCCAGGCGGCCGGGCCGAGGGCGACGGGAGGCTGCTCGGCGGTGGCCTCGGTGGCCTCTGCCGCTGCCTCCGCGTCGGTGGCCGCCTTCTCGGATTCGTCGGCGTCCTCGGACCCATCGGCAGCCTCGGCCGCGTCCTCGGTCTCCTCGGCGTCCTCGCCCGGCACGAAGGTGGCCATCAGCTGGAGCAGCTTCTCGGCGAGGCTGTCCTCGGCCATCGCCGGCCCCGCCAGGGCGAGCAGCGTCCGGGTCGGCGCCTCGTCCTCCCCGTCGCCCGCCGCCGCGTGAGCCTCGGGGCCGGTCAGCTCCTCCTGGAAGGACAGCACCCGCCCGTCCTCGACGGCGGCCTGGATCGCGGTGGCCGGCTCGGGCATCCGGAGCCGGTCGAGCCCGACCGCCACCTCGGCGAGTTCCTGGGCCGAGTGCCCGCGCAGCGCCGCCTGCTCCAGCAGCCACGGCACCAGTGCGCGGGCGCGGCGCTCGTCGCCCGGGCCGGCTCCGGGGCCGAGCAGCTCCCGGGCGAAGCCGTCCGCGTGCTCGGGCCGGACGCCGGGCAGGCCCAGCACCGCCCACGGGTCCTCGCGCAGTCGTGCGGGTGCCTCCTCGCCGAGCGCGGCTACGGCGGCGGCCGCCAGTTCGGCCGGGGCGCCGCCGGCGGTCAGCACCTCGACGGTGGCGCGGAGCACCTCGCCGCGCTGCCGGTCGGACACCACCGGGGCGGGGGCGGTGGTCGGGGTGTCGCCGAGCACGTCGGCGACACCGAGCCGGGCGGCCGCGCGGAC
>NZ_JBIVVI010000443.1:0-6579 GCF_044757675.1 Kitasatospora sp. NPDC091257 | reverse complement strand
CCCACGAAGACCTCCTCGCCCACCTCACCCGGACCAGCCCGCTCGGGCCCCGGGAGGCGGCGCGGGTCGTGGCGGAGGTGCTGGCGTACTTCTCCGAGAGCACCGAGGACTACGTGCGCCGCCGCCACACCGAGCTCCAGGCGCGCGGACTGACCAACGAGCGGATCTTCGCCCGGCTCGCCGAGGAGCTGCCGCAGCGCCGGGTCTCGGCGCCGGAGCTCTCGGCCCGCCAGCTGCGGCGGATCGTCTACGGCTGAGCCGTCGTTCCCGACCTTCTGAAGACCTCGAAGAGGAGACCACGCATGTGCGGAATCGTGGCCTACATCGGCCCCAAGGATGCGACCCCCTTCCTGCTGGAGGGGCTGGCGCGGCTGGAGTACCGCGGCTACGACTCGGCCGGCGTCGCCGTCACCGGGCGCAGCGGCGGGATCAAGCTCCGCAAGGTGAAGGGGCGGGTCGCCGACCTGGCCGCCGCCGTGCCGGCCCGGTTCAAGGGCACCACCGGCATCGGCCACACCCGCTGGGCCACCCACGGCGTCCCCAGTGACGCCAACGCGCACCCGCACCTGGACAACGCCGAGCGGATCGCCGTCGTCCACAACGGCATCATCGAGAACGCCGACGAGCTGCGCGCCAAGCTCACCGCCGACGGCGCGGTGTTCCGCTCCGAGACCGACACCGAGGTGCTCGCCCACCTGATCGCCGCGAACGTCGCCGAGGGCGTCGAGCTGGAGGACGCGGTGCTGGCCGCGCTCGCCCGGGTGGTCGGCACCTACGGCATCGCGGTGCTCGACGGCGAGCGGCCGGACCGGATCGTGGTCGCCCGCAACGGCAGCCCGATCGTGCTGGGCATCGGCGAGAAGGAGATGTTCGCGGCCTCGGACGTCTCCGCGCTGGTCCGCTACACCCGCCAGGTCGTCCACCTGGAGGACGGCGAGCTGGCCACCGTCCGGGCCGACGGCTTCCGCACCTTCACCGCGGACGCCCGCACCACGCACCGCCAGCCGTCCACCGTGGACTGGGAGGTCGACTCCTACGACACCGGCGGCTTCGAGCACTTCCTGCTCAAGGAGATCCA
Source organism: Kitasatospora sp. NPDC091257 (assembly GCF_044757675.1). Lineage (NCBI taxonomy): Bacteria > Bacillati > Actinomycetota > Actinomycetes > Kitasatosporales > Streptomycetaceae > Kitasatospora > Kitasatospora sp. NPDC091257. The sequence continues at coordinate 5,501 of NZ_JBIVVI010000443.1, read as the reverse complement.
CGAGCAGCCCGGCTCGGTCGAGCGCACCCTGAGCGGCCGGCTCGACGAGCGCTTCGCCACCGCGCACCTCGGCGGCCTCAACCTGGACGCCCGGGAGCTGCGCGAGATCCGCCGGGTGAAGATCCTCGGCTGCGGATCGGCCTACTACGCGGGCGAGATGGGCGCGCAGCTGATCGAGGAGCTGGCCCGGATCCCCGCGCACAGCGAGCCGGCCTCGGAGTTCCGCTACCGGAACCCGGTGATCGAGGCGGACACCCTGTACGTGGCGGTCAGCCAGTCCGGCGAGACCTACGACACGCTGGCCGCCGTCCAGGAGGTCAAGCGCAAGGGCGGGCGGGTGCTCGGCGTCGTCAACACCGTGGGCAGTGCTATCGCCCGAGAGTGTGACGGCGGTATCTACCTGCACGCCGGTCCGGAGGTCTCGGTCGCCTCCACCAAGGCGTTCACCTCCACCGTGGTCGCCTTCGCGCTGCTCGCCCTGCACTTCGGGCGCATCCACGACCTGTCGCCCGCCGACGGGCGCCGGATCGTTTCGGCGCTCCAGGCGCTGCCGGACCAGATCCGCGAGGTGCTGGAGCAGAGCGAGGCCATCGCCCGGCTCGCCGCCGAGTACGCCGACTCCACCGGCATGATGTTCATCGGCCGGGTGCGCGGCTTCCCGGTGGCCCGCGAGGGCGCGCAGAAGCTCAAGGAGATCTCCTACGTCCACGCCGAGGCCTACCCGGCGAGCGAGCTCAAGCACGGCCCGCTGGCGCTGATCAGCCCCGAACTGCCCACCGTGGCACTGGTTCCGGACGACGAGCTGCTGGACAAGAACCTGACCACGCTCGGCGAGATCAAGGCCCGCTCCGGGCGGATCATCGCCGTCGCCCACCGGCGGCCGGAGGAGAAGCTCGCGGACCACTGCATCCTGGTGCCCAAGAGCGAGCCCGAACTGGACCCGCTGCTGCTCAACATCCCGCTCCAGCTGTTGGCCTACCACGCCGCCGTCGCCCTCGGCCGCGACGTGGACAAGCCGCGCAACCTGGCGAAGAGCGTGACGGTGGAGTAGGGCCCCTCGCGGCGGGCGCCCCGGGAGCGGGGCGCCCGCATCGGACCCGCGGGTCCCGGTCGCTGTGCGGACGGCCGGGGCCCGCGTTCTCTCCGTGCGTGCTTTCAGAACACCGAGCACCCGGAGAGGGTGGTCAGGGTGTCCAGGGCGGCGACCGCGGCGACGGAGTTGCCGGCCTGGTCCAGGCGCGGGCCCCAGGCGCAGACGGCGGCGCGGCCGGGGAGTATGGCGAGGATGCCGCCGCCGACGCCGCTCTTGCCCGGCAGGCCCACGCGGAAGGCGAACTCGCCGGCCGCGTCGTAGGTGCCGCAGGTGAGCAGGACGGCGTTGATCCGCTTGGTCTCGCTGCGGGACATCAGCCGGGTGCCGTCGGCACGCACGCCGTAGCGGGCGAGGAAGGAACCGGCCAGCACCAGGTCGCGGCAGCTGGTGGCCACGGCGCAGTGGGCGTAGTAGTGCTCCAGCACGGTCTCGACCGGGTTCTGCAGGTTGCCGTGGCTGGCGATGAAGTGGGCCAGCGCGGCGTTGCGGTGGCCGTGTTCGGCCTCCGAGGCGGCGACCACCGGGTCGGTGTCGAGCAGCGGGTTGCCGGACTCGCGGCGCAGGAACTCCCGTACCGCGCCCGAGGCGTCGCCGGTCATGGTCTGGAGGCGGTCGGTGACCACCAGGGCGCCCGCGTTGATGAACGGGTTGCGCGGGATGCCGTGCTCGGTCTCCAGCTGCACCAGGGAGTTGAACGGGTTGCCGGACGGCTCGCGGCCGACGCCCTGCCAGAGCGCGTCGCCGCCGTACGCCACCGCGAGGGCGAGCGAGAACAGCTTCGAGACGCTCTGGACGGAGAACGGCCGTTCCCACTCCCCGACGCCGTGCAGCTCCCCGTCGACGGTGGCGACGGCCATGCCGAAGGCCTCCGGGTCGGCGGTGGCGAGCGCCGGGATGTAGTCCGCCACCCGGCCCCGGCCCGCGGTCGCCCGGGCGGCCGCCTCGGCGGCCTCCAGCAGCACCGGCCAGTCCAGGATCTCCCCGCCGGGCACACCGTTCAACGCTTCTCCTCCACCGGCACCGACCGCGGACAGCACCGGGACCGGCAGCGGACACGGGCGGGACCGGTCGCGCGGTGCGGGGGCGTCCGGTCCGACCAGGATTATCCGTGTTCCGGACGCGGCCCCGGTACGGGGGTCGGGCGCGGGCGGGTCACGGCGCGTCGGTGGGGGCCTGGACGGGCGGGCCGGTGAGCAGGGTGCCGGAGTCCGAGTACGGCAGGCCGTTGGGGACGCAGCCGTGCAGCCCCTTGATCTGCTGCATCATCACCGGCGCCGGGGCGCCCGGGCCGGGGCAGTCGACGTGGCCGTTGCCGAGGATGTGGCCGACCTCGTGGTTGACGGCGAGCGCGTGGTACAGCTCGGGCCGGCCCTGGTAGAACTCGGACAGCTCGGTCCAGCGCTTGAGGTTGATGACCACCTGGTGGGTGACGCCGCAGTTCACCCAGCCGCCGGTGTCCAGCCCGTACTGGCCGCAGATCCGGTCGGTGGACCTCGGGGTGGCCAGGTAGACGGTGAAGTCCACCGGGTCCGCGGGCACCCGCTGGAACGAGACCGTGCCGCCGGCCGCCCAACCGCGCCGGACATCGCCCAGGACGGCGTCCACCTCGGCCGCGAACTGCGCCGGGCTCTCCGCGATCCCGTCCTCCACCCGCACCTTGTAGCGGTACAGGCGCTCGCCGGTGCCGAAGCGGGCCGAGCCGCCGGACGCGGTCGTGAACGCCAGCCGGTCCCCGTCCCCGTCGCTCCACGGCTGCCACCAGAGCAGCCCGGCGGTCAGCGCCGCGGCCAGCGCGAGGGCGAGGGCGCCGTGCCGGGGCTTGCGGCGGCGGAGCCGCGCGAGCGCCCTCAACGGCCCGCTCCCGCCGCGTCCGGGTGCGCGCGACCGGCCTCGGCGAGGCGGGCGGACTCGCCGCGCAGGGCGTCGTGGGTCATCGGGAGGGCGGTGGTGTCCGGTCGGTCGTGGATCGGGGCCAGAGTGGACATGGCGGAGGTGCTCCAGGACGGGATCGGCGGGCGACGGCCCGGCCGATCGTCGGCCGGGCCGTCGCCCGGTCGTGCGAAAGGGTGGTACCTGGAGGAACGGGACGGGGCGCGGCGGCGGTTCAGGACGTGGCGCGCGCCACGGCACGGGCCCAGTCGGACGGGACGCCCGGGCGGTTCCCGGAACCGCTCGATGGTGTCACCCGGGCGGCGTGTCCCTGGGCGGCGCCGTCGGAATCGGGTGTCGTAGGGCGGGCGGGTCGACCCGTCCGGGTCGGTTCGTCGGAGTCGACGCGTCGGGTTCGATCCGCCCGGGTCGAGCCCGTCCCGTCCGGAACGCCATCGGAGGCGCCGTCATGTCCACCACCGCCGTATTCGCCGTCGACGGCATGAGCTGCGGCCACTGCGAGAAGACGGTCAGCGCCGGGCTCGCCGTCCTGCCCGGCGTCACCGACGTCAGTGCCGACGCGCCGAGCGGCCGGGTCACCGTGGCCTCCGCGCAGCCGCTGGACGAGGCCCTGGTCCGCGGCGTGGTCGACGGGGCCGGGTTCACCTTCGTCGGGCGGGCCTGAGGACGGCGGCGGGGGCCCATCGGGTTCGGATGTCGCCGAGGGCCCCGCCGCCGTGCCGCGGGCCGGGCTCAGCCCATGCTCTTCGCGCCGTCCAACGACTCCCGGATGATGTCGGCGTGACCGGCGTGCTGGGCGGTCTCGTTGGCGACGTGCAGCAGCACCCGGCGGGCCGACCACCGGGCGTCCCCCTCGAACCAGGGGGCCTTCGGCAGCGGCTGGGTGGCGTCCAGGTCGGGGAGGACCGCCACCAGCTCGTCGGTGCGGCCGGCCACCTCGGCGTAGTCCGCGAGGACGCCGGCCAGCGTCTCACCGGGCAGCATCCGGAACTCGTCCGCGCGGCGGGCGACGTCCTCCTCCGTCCAGCTGGTGAAGTCGGGCATCGCGGACGGGCCCTGCACGATGAACTCCGCCCAGATCCGCTCGACGTTGGTCACGTGCTTGATCAGGCCGCCCAGACAGAGCTCGCTCGCACAGGTCCGCAGGCCGGCCTGCTCGTCGGTGAGGTCGCGGGTGGTGAAGCGCAGGAAGTGCCGCTGCTTCTCCAGGGCCTCCAGGAGGTCGGCGCGCTCGCCGGTCAGGTTCTGGGCGGCGGAGGTCGTGGTCATCGTCAAGGCCTTTCGTTCGGGTCCTGCTCCCTCGGACAAGAACAACGTTACGGACCATTGCGGCCACTTCCTGTCCTGAATCCCGGGAGAATCGACGCATGGCGAACACCAGCACCCGGACGCTTCGACTGCTCTCCCTGCTCCAGACCCACCGGTACTGGCCGGGCGACGAACTGGCCGACCGGCTCGGCGTCTCCGTCCGCACCCTGCGCCGCGACATCGACCGGCTGCGCGAACTCGGCTACCCCGTCGAGGCGCAGCGCGGCGTCGACGGCGGCTACCAGCTGGCGGCGGGTGCGGCGCTGCCGCCGCTGGTGATCGACGACGAGGAGGCGGTGGCCCTCGCGGTCGGGCTGCAGGCGGCGGCCGAGAGCCCGGTGGAGGGGGTCGCCGAGGCCTCGGTGCGGGTGCTGGCGAAGGTCGTCCAGGTGATGCCCGCCCGGCTGCGACGGCGGGTGGAGGCGCTGCGCGCGGTGACCGTCCCGGTGGACTGGGGGACGCGGACGGGCGCGGGCGTCGACCCGGACATCCTGACGGTGGTGGCGCTCGCCTGCCGGGACGACGAGCGGGTGCGGTTCTCGTACACGGCCGCCGACGGGCGCGGCACGCAACGGCACGTCGAACCGCACCGGCTGGTCTGCCTGAACCGCCGCTGGTACCTGGTCGCGTACGACCTCGACCGGGCCGACTGGCGCACCTTCCGCCTCGACCGGCTCACCGGCCCCTCCGGCAGCGGCGCCCGCTTCGCCCCGCGCACCCTCCCGGCCGCCGACGCGGCCGAGTTCGTCCGCGCGGGCCTCAACGGCATACCCAGGCCGCACCTGGTGGAGGCCCTGATCGAGTCGCCGGCGGAGCACGTCCGGGCCAGGGTCGGCCGCTGGGCCACCGTGGAACCCGTCACCCCGGACCGCTGCCGGCTGCGGATGACCGCCGACTCGCTCGACTGGCCCGCCATGGCCCTGGGCTCGCTCGGCGCCGAGTTCCGGGTGCTCGCCCCGGACGCGCTGCGGAGCCTGCTCGCCGACTGGAGCGCCCGCTTCGCCCGCGGGTCGGTCGAGGGCGAGGAGTAGGGAGACGCGGGAGCGGGACGTCGGGCTCGTCGGCTCGTCGGCTCCTGGTGCGGCGTGGTGGATGGGCGGGGGGAGTCGGTCAGGGGGCGATGGTGTCGAGGGTGGTGCGGAGGCGGCTGAGGGCGGCGTGGGTGCCGAGGGCGTAGCCGAAGACGGTGTGGACGAAGGGCTCGTTGAGG
>NZ_JBIVVI010000442.1:0-6589 GCF_044757675.1 Kitasatospora sp. NPDC091257 | reverse complement strand
GGTCAGGACAGGTAGTCCTCCAGCCCGCCGTCGCGCCGGGTGTCCAGGGTGACGCAGTGGAAGCCGCCGCCGAGTGCCCGGGAGTGCCGCAGCCGGTGTGGCAGGACGGTGATCCCGGCGTGCTCCAGCTGCTTGATCAGGCTCTCCTGACCGGACTCGACGATCGCGGTGTCCGGGGAGACCATCAGCAGGTTCATGCTGATCCAGCTCTCGCTGAGCGCGTGCTCGGGCGTGTCCCCGGTGGGCTCGGCCGGCGGGCACCACAGGATGTCCCAGCCCTTCAGCGGCGCCGGGACGGTCTCCGGGCTGATCCGCTCGGGGTTGAGCAGCACCAGCCCCGGCCGCAGCAGCGCGATGGTGCTGTCGATGTGGGTGTACCCGTAGATGTCGCGCAGCGGGTGCAGCCGCAGGCCCCCGTCGCCGAGCAGGCCGAGGGTGGACTCCAGCCACCGCAGGCCGAGTTCGTTGCCGCTGCGGGAGACCTGGTAGAACACGTCCCGGCCGAGCCGCAGCACGTTCGCGGCGTCGAAGACCGGCTCGGCCTCGCCCAGCAGCGGCAGCCCGTCCGCGTCGGACTCGAAGAGCTCGTCGCCCAGCCGCGGCCGGGGGGCGGCCACCCAGCGCGCGCCGCGGCGCAGGTAGTCCTGGAAGAGCCCGCGCAGGCCGAACACCTCGAAGTAGCGCTGCCGCATCGGGCTCGCCACCTCGATCAGCGTCTCGCCGACCACCAGGGTGAGGTCCCGCGGACAGTAGGAGTGGAAGCCGCCGCCGGCCTCCCAGAGCGGGGAGGCGAACCCGGCCGCGTGGTCGACCGCCTCGGGCCGGTGGACGGTGACGCCGAGGCCGCGCAGGGTGGCCACCAGCGCCTCCAGGTCCTCCTCGGTCTCCTCGACGACCTGCTGGGGGTAGGGGCCCGCCTCGATCGAGGCGAGGTCGGCGGCACTGGTCTTCGGGAAGCAGGACAGCCAGGAGGACGGCTCGGTCTGCTCGGGCAGCCGGGCGCCGGCGGCGGTCCCGACCACGATCTCCCGCAGTGTGGTGAATTCGTCCCAGCTGTGGACCGGACGGGCCGAATCGGACATGGCTCTCCCTTGACACGGGTTTGGGGAAACGCGGAAAGGACGGCGGACGCGACGGCTCGGAACCGCGCGGCTTCGAACCGCACCACAGGACGGCAGCGCCCGGTGGACTCCGAAGGACCGCGGGCCGTCGGCGGAGCGGGGTCCCCCGAACATGCGGAAAACAGCGACGGAAATCGGGACGGATTGATCGCCGGAGCGGCTCCGGCCGACCACGGCGTTACGGGAAATCACTGGCCGGGCAGCCGAATTCGCTTTTCGGAGGGCCGGGATCGCCTGTCAAGCTACCCGGACGACCGACGGCGGCGCAAGGACCGTGATCGGCACCGAACGCGCCGCCGCGCCGAGCCTCCGGTCGGCCCGTCCGTTGTTCAACTCCCCCGCACCGAGGCTGATCAACACCCGGGCGAGGGCCCGAAAGCCGACCCCGCGGGCCGACCCCGGCGAGGGCCGGCAGCCGGCCCGGACGCGGTGCCCGTGGGACCGGCCGTCACCACTGGGCCCCGCGCTCCGGGGCTCACCACCGCCAGGCCCGGCGGATCCGGCTCCCGCCCGCCAGGGCCAGCAGCGCCCCGCCCGCCGCGGCGACCCCGGCCACCGCCAGGTTCTGGCGCTGCGCCCGGCGCCGGCCGGCGGCCTCCGCCCGGGCGGAGGCCGCCAGGAAGGCCCGCTCGACCCCGGCCGCGGCCAGCTCGCCGGCCGCCACCCGCCGCTTGAGCTGCTCCAACCGGACACCCCGGCAGAGCAGTTCGGGGTCCTGGTCGGCGGCCTCCCAGCCCCGGGCGGCCGCCGAGAGCCTGCGCTGCTCGCCCAGCGCCTCGCGGCCCTCCGCCAGCCACCCGCGCAGCCGGGGCCAGGCCTGCGGCAGCGCGTGGTGGGACAGCTCGACGGTGTCCCGGTCCACCACCACGAGCCGGGCCCGGACCAGCCGTTCCATCACCTCGGGCACGCCGGGATCGTCGAACTCGGCCCGCCGGACCGGCTTGCGGGTGCCCTCATCGCCCCCCGGCACCAGGTCTCCCCCCGATAAGAGCCCGCCGCCCGGCGTCAGCCCGTCGCCCAGCGCCGTCGCGCCGCCGGCCGCGTCCTCGCCGGCGCCGAGCAACTCCCCGCCGAGCCGCAGGAACACCGCCCGCGCCCGGGCCTGGCCGGCCGGGTCCAGCCCGTTGTACAGCGACTCCGCCGTCCGGGCCAGCGCGCCCTCGAAACCTCCGGTCGCCTGGAAGCCGGCCAGGGTGAGGGCGTTGCCGCTGCGCCGCCGCCAGGTCTCCAGCAGTGCCGTGGACACCAGCGGCAGCGCGCCCGGCTGCTGCGCGGCGGTCGAGATGAGGACGGCCAGCAGGGAACCCTCGACGGTGCAGCCGGACCGCAGGGCCGGCTCGGTGATCGCCCGCCGCAGCTCGTCCGGCGCCGGACGCCCCACCGACAGCACCGCGTTCCGGCCGGCCTCGGCCAGCCCCGGGTGCTCGGCGAACAGCGGCCCGCACTGGTCCGAGCGGAGCACCAGCACCACCCGGCACCGGGCCGGCGCCGCCACCGGCAGCCCCTCCGGCGCCTGCCTCGCGGTACCCGCGGCGGTCGCCACCAGCGCGTCCAGGAAGCGCGCCCGCTCGGCGGCGTCCCGGCAGCGGGTGCGCAGCTGCTCGCCCTGGTCCACCACCAGCACCGGGTCGCCGGCCGTCGGCCCCGAGGCGCCCCGCGGGCTCTCCCCGACTCGCTGCCCGAGCCGGGCGAGCGCGAGCGCGTACGCCTCCATCGGTCGTTCGCCGGGAGTCAGCAGCGCCACCGGGACACCGCCGTCGGCCGGGGGCCGGCCCGCTCCGCCCCCGGCCCCGGTTCTCCGCCCGGCCGCCGCGCCGGAGCCCGGAGCCCCGCCGAGCCGGGCCAGCAGACCGGCTCTGACCAACGAGGACTTGCCCGCCCCGGACGGACCGGAGAGGATCACCAGCCTCCGTTCGGCCAGCAGGGCGGCCAGCCGGTCCAGCAGCGCCTCGCGGCCGAAGAAGCGCTCGGCGTCGGCCGCCTCGAACGCGGCCGCACCCGGATAGGGGGCGCTTCCGGCGTCCTGGGAGCGCCGCCGGGCCGCGGTGTCGGCGGCCAGTTCGGCGGCGAGCAGCTGCCAGCGGTGCCGCCACTCCCGCACGTCCCCGCCGCAGGCCTGCACGTAGGCGACGGTGACGGCGAGGCTGGGCAGCCGCCGGCCGCCCGCGGCCACCGACAGGCTGGCCGCCGAACAATGGGCCCGCAGGGCGAGTTGACGGTACGGCGGACTTCCGGCGCGTTCCCGCAGGGCCCGAAGATCGCCCGCGAAGCGCAGCAGCGGCCCGTCCCCGGGGTCCAACGGACTTTCCCGACGCGGCACTACGGCCCCCTTCTCCGTTGATGCGGTGTCCTGAAACCTTGAGTGCCCACGCGCCACACGCGCCGCGTGCGCCTCGTGTCCATCCCCCGGTTATTCATCATGCACAGCACCCGTTGGCGTCAAACAATGGTGCGCGCGGGTCGGTTGTTCCGAGTTGATGTTCAATGTCCAGCCGTACGGCGCCGAACAAAGCCGGTGGGATAGAACCGGACCCCGCAGCCTTCGGCGACTTCGGAGACATCCATGAAGTTCACGCGGTACTGCCGTTCCCTCCTGTCCACACCCGCGATGGCAGTGGAGCGGTACACCAAGAGCCATCAGTCCGGGGCCGACATCGCCATGGTCGATCTGGAGGATTCGGTCCCACCCGCCCGAAAGGAGGAGGCCCGTCGACTGGCCGAGGAGTTCTTCGCGCTCCCGTCCGCCAAGCTCGCGCGCAGCGCGGTGCGCATCAACACCCTGTCCGGACCGGACGGGCTGCGCGACCTGATCGCCATCGCCCGGTACCGCGTCAAACCGGACCTGGTGCTGATCCCGATGGCGGAGTCCCCCCGGGACATCGAGATCGCCGCCGGCGCGCTCGCCGCGGACTGCCCGGAGACGGAGTTCCTGGCGGTCGTGGAGACCCCGCTGGGCATCGAGCACGCGCCCGCCATCGCGGCCGCCGGACACCGGCTGCGCGGGCTGGTCTTCGGCTCGGCGGACTACGCCTTCGCGGTCGGCGCCCGGCTCTCCTGGGAGGCCCTGGCCCACGCCCGCGGCCGGGTGGTCAACAGCGCCCGCGCCGCGGGGGTGGAGGCGATGGACGCACCGTTCTTCGAGGTCTCCGACCTCGTCGGGCTGCGCCGGGAGGCCGGGCTCGCCCGGGACTTCGGGTTCAGCGGCAAGATCGCCGTCCATCCGCGCCAACTCGCGCTGATCAACGAGCTGTTCAGCCCGGGCGAGGAACTGCTGGAGCGCGCCCGCCGGGTGGTCGCGGCCGGTCTGGAGAACGGCCGTTCGGTGACCGTGGTGGACGGGGTGATGGTCGGCATGCCGTTCTTCGAGGCCTCGCAGCGTCTGATCGAGCAGTTCGACCCGCCCCGGCCCGACGGTTCGCACCACACGCAGCACCCCCACCGCGCAGAACACGCGCAACACGCGCAACACGTGCAGCACGCGCAACACGCGCAACACGCGGAGTACCAACCGCAGGGCCACGAGCCCACCGACCCCCCGAACCACGCGACGGAGAAGTGACGATGACCGAAGAATCCATCCTCGGCCCGCGCCGGTACCGCAATGCCGAGGCCATGCTGGCGAGCGCCGACCCGGTCTGGCAGGCGGCCGCCGCCAACGGCCTGATCGGCATCACCGCGGACTCCGAGTCCAACAACCGGCTGATCGTCCGCGAGACCGGCCACGAGTTCGCCAACATGGTCTCCTGCTCGTACCTGGGCCTGAACAACCACCCCGCGGTCCTGGCCGGCGCGGTGGACGCGCTGACCGAGTCCCGCAGCACCTCGCTGGTTCTCTCCACCACCCGGATCCGGCACAACCTGCTGGTGCGGCTGGAGGAGGAGCTCGGCGAGCTGTTCGGCGCGAACATCCTGCCGGGGGCGTCCTGTACCACGCTCACCGCGGGCATCCTGCCGCTGATCGCCTCCGGCCATCTGGACGGCACCTGCCAGGGCGGCGGCGGCCCCCGGGTGATGGTCTTCGACCGCTTCTGCCACTTCTGCATGGCGTACATGAAGCCGGTCTGCGCGGACGAGTCGCTGGTGCTGACCTGCCCGCACAACGACCTGAACTACCTGGAGGACATCTGCCGCAAGTACCCGCGGGTCGCCTACGTCGCCGACGGCGCCTACTCGATGGGCGGCACCGCGGCCCTCGACGGGCTGCTCGAACTCCAGGACCGCTACGGGCTGTTCCTCTACATCGACGACTCCCACTCGCTGTCCATCGCGGGCGAGCGCGGCGAGGGCTACGTCCGCTCCCGGCTGGAGATGAACCCGCTGACGGTGATCACCGCGAGCCTCGGCAAGGCCTTCGGCACCAGCGGCGGCGTCGCGATGCTCGGCAACCGGGAGCAGTTCGAGTTCCTGCACCGGCACGCCGGCCCCATCGGCTGGTCGCAGAACATCCCGCTGCCGATGGTCGGCGCCTCGCTGGCCAGCGCCGCCATCCACCGCTCCCCCGAACTGGCCGACCTCCAGGGAGCACTGGCCCGCAACATCGAGCTCTTCGACGAGCTGCTGCCGACCACCTTCGCGGGCAACGGCCTGCCGGTGCGCCGGGTCGACGTCGGGGAGGCCGAGCGGGCGGTCAAGCTGTCCGCCCAGCTCTTCGAGCGCGGCTTCTACAGCTCCGCGGTGTTCTTCCCGATCGTGCCCAAGGGCGAGGCCGGGCTGCGGCTGATGCTGCGCGCCGACATGGACGAGCGGCTGATCCGCGAGTTCGCCGGCCACGTCAAGGAACTCACCGCCGACCTCTAGGACCTGGGAGCAGCACCATGGGAGGAACCGAACCGGCCGGCTACCGGCTGATCGGCGAGCGCCGCTACCGCGAGGTGGTCGGGCGCTACTACGAGGAGTTCGAGGTCGGCGAGGTGGTCGAGCACCGCCCCGGGCGGACCGTCACCGAGCTCGACAACGTGCTGATGAGCATGCTGAGCATGAACGACGCCCCACTGCACATCGACGCCGCCTACAGCGCGCACACCCCCTGGGGGAAGCCGATCGTCTCCAGCCTGGTGACGCTCAGCATCGTCGGCGGGATGACCGCCCGCTCGACGAGCGGGCGCACCATCGCCAACCTGGGCTGGGAGAACATCCGGATGACCCACCCGGTGTTCGCCGGCGACACCCTCTACGCGGAGACGGAGACCCTCGCCAAGCGGCTCTCCGAGAGCCGCGCCGGGCAGGGGATCGTGCGCTGCCGCACCACCGGGACGAAGTCCACCGGCGAGGCCGTGGTGGTGTTCGAACGCAGCTTCCTCGTCCCGCTGCGCGGCCACGGCCTGGACGAGGTCGCCGGGTACTGACCCGGCGCCGGGCCCGACGGTCTCCACCGTCGGGCCCGGCGCGCGCGAGGGGGACCTCTCCTCGCCGTGGGACGTCGCCTGGTTCGACGGCCGGGTGTGGATCGCGATGGCGGGCGTGCACCA
>NZ_JBIVVI010000441.1:0-6599 GCF_044757675.1 Kitasatospora sp. NPDC091257 | reverse complement strand
GGTGATGGCGGCCTTGACGGCCTGCTGGCCCCGCCTCGTGAGCGAGCACAGCCCCTCGGCCGGAGCCTGGGCCTTGGTGCGCGAGGCGGTGTCCCAGCGCTGCGGCAAGCAGGACGACGAGAACCAGAAGGACCTGCTTCACCGGCTGCTGCCCACCGCGGTGGCCGACGCCGCCGTCCTGCACTACCGGCTGGGAATGCGCCTGACTGAGGTCGCGGACCTGATGGGCGTCGAACCACCGACCACGGCCGGGCTGGTGCTCGCCGCCGAGAGGAACCTGCCGCGCACCGTGGTCGGCGAGCTCGCCTTCGCCCCCGAAGAGACGTGAGCCCCAAGCGGCTCCGGCGAGGTATGGCGTGAAGGGGTGGCGCGGGATTTCGCACCTGCGCCACCCCTTCGCTCTAGTGCTCCAAAAAACCACCCGGAGTTCAGCCTTCCGAGGACTACAAGCCGACCCAGAGCCTGGCGCAGCGTCATATAGCGCCATACAGTGGGGACTTCGATCAAGGCGTCACGAGCCAGGGGTGGTCGCGTTGCAACCGGATGCGGAAATCGTTCCTCCCGTCACCTACGATCCGGCGCAGCCGAGCGTGGCCCGGATGTACGACCTCCTCCTGGGCGGGCACGCCCACTTCCAGTCCGACCGCGACGCGGTACGCGAACTTCTGAAAGTCGCACCGAGCAGCGTGGATGTCGCGGCGATCAACCGGGCGTTCCTCGTACGGACGGTGGAGACGCTCGTCCGCGACTACGGCGTGCGGCAGTTCATCGACCACGGATCCGGCCTGCCCACCCAGCGCAACGTGCACCAGATCGCCCAGGAGATCGACGAGCGCTGCCGAGTCGTCTACATCGACAACGACCCGATGGTGATGCACACCGGCCGCACCCTGCTGGAGGGAAACAAGAACACCGCCGTCATCCTCGCCGACATGCGGCACACGGACACCATCTTCTCCAGCGATCCGGTCAAGGACCTGATCCTGCCCGGCGTCCCCACCGCGGCACTGTTCATCTCCGTGCTGCACTGCATCCCAGAGAAGGGGCCGGTCCCGCCCGCGCAACTCGTACGCCAGGTCCGCGAGCGACTGACGGCCAGTGCCCCCGCCTACATGGCCATCTCCCAGCTCGTCAGCCCCCACCGGCAGGTCCGGGACCGCATCACCGCCCTCATGGCCGAACTCACCAACGACCACTGGGGGGAGGTCCGCACGGAACACGACGTGATCGGCTACTTCGACGGCATGGACATCCTCGAACCCGGCGTCGTCGAGGTATCGCAGTGGCGGCCCGATGCGGCCGGCGGCCGGGCAGCGCAGAAGAGCGACGAGTGGACGGAGTTCGGCGGCGTCGCCAGAATCCGCTAGCCGAGCCCGACCCGGCCGCGCAGCCGACCTCGATGGACCTCGATCGCCTCATCGATGAGAGCCAGACTCTTCGCGCGGCCGGTCACATGCATCAACAAGGTGTTCAACAGGTCCACGTAACGCTCGACCTCCTGGTCCTTGCTCACGTACGTCGCCCCGATGCCGGGCCCCTCGACATAAACTATGTCGCCCGGGCCGCCATACTCGAAAGCCAAATGGGTGAAGGCCATCGGCGGTGGCGTCAGCTCCGCAGTGAACGGCAGGATCCGTACGAACACGTTCTCCCGCGCGTCGAGCATCTTCAGATGCTCCAACTGCTCGATCATGACGTCCGGTCCACCGGTATTACGGTGCAGCACGCTCTCGTCCAGCAGCGCCACCACCACGCGGCCGCTGTCCTCCAGGAGCAGGGTGCGCTCCATCCGCTGGCGGACCCGGCGCTCGATCTCGTCGAGCGGAGCCCGGGGCAGACCGGCCTTGATGATCCCCAGCGCATAGCGGCGCGTCTGCAGTGGACCGGGCACCACGCCGCCCTCCCAGTACTGGATCCGGGCGGACTCGACTTCCAGCCCGATCATGCGCCGGAACCAGCCGGGTGTGATGTCGGCGTACTCCGCCGCGAACGGCCCGGCCGCCACACGCTCCAGGAGCACGTCCACGTGCGCACGCTCCTCGGGACCGACGCGGTAGATCTCGAGCAGGTCGTTCACGTCCCGCCTGGACGGCGTGTTCTCCCCGCGTTCCATCCGGCTCAGCTTCGACACCGACGCGCGGATCTGCGGAGCTACGTCCGACAGCCGCAGCCCGCGCTCCTCCCGCAGCGTGCGCAGCAGCGTGCCGAGAACCTTCGCCGCACCCACCGGACCGCTCCAGTGGAGCCGGCGCACGTCGGCGTCCTCCGACGCGCTCGGCACAGGACGGTCCGGGTGGGCGGGCATGCGGGACTCCTGAGGGCGCGGTTTCGGGAAATTACTATCCCACGGCGCCGGCCCCGCACCCCCGCCGTTCTATACATCCCACGGACTCGCTCCGATCAGCGGTGGAACGCGTGATCGAATGCCCTGTTCTCCATGCCCCACGCGAACGCGTCCGCCTCCCCCTGGTTGAAGATCAGAGCAGGCCCGTCCTTGTGGCGGGAGTTGCGGAACGCGACGCCGCCGCCCGCCAAAGGGGCGACCTCGACACAATTTCCCTCCTCCCGACTCTTCGGGCTCTTCGCCCATTCCACGTCCAGGGAATCGGCGCGCACCCCGTTCTCCGGAATTTCGACAGCCATTCGATTCTCCCCTTCTTCGTCGCACGGACTTGCGAACAGCCGGGCGCGTTTGCAATCCCATATGCAATTGCAAACAGCGACCCGGGGAATGCTAGCGGCACCAAATTCGAACGCGGTGTCCTCCAAACGGGTGCCATTCCGTGCACGGCCGGCCGCCGAGCCCGGGGTGGTTGCCAGCACCCCGCACAGGGAACCGTCCGCCGCAGACACCCACCGCACCCCGCGACTGGAGGAACCCCGTTGACCGGGCCCGAGGACCGCGCCAATCCCCGCTTCGACCGCGACCTGGCGCTGGGGCTGGGCGTGCCCAGAGCAGCGGCGCAGCGCTTACCCGGCACACCGGACACCTCCGGTGCCGCCCGCGCCTTCGCTCTGGTGACCGTGACACAGTGGCGCACACCCGTCACCGCATCGGCGCTCACCGAGGCCGTCGACGACCTTGTGCGCGACCTCGAACGCGAACGGGCCTGGCTCTGCCTCGTCGAATCCCCCGACGCCCTTCTGCTCGTCCTCACCAAGGTCCCCTACAGTCCGCCTGCCGGTGCACCCGCCGAAGACGCACAAGCCATCAGGAAAACCCCGCCCGCAAGAGAGGCCGCCGAACGCTGGATCAGGATCCCGTTTCCCGATCGGCCGCCCACCCCGACTGCCTCCCGGTAGCGGACGGTCGGTGATCAATAGCCGCGACGGCTGACCACGAGGCTCAACACCACATCGACCAGCACCGGTCACTGACGGCAAGTCAGCTGTGAGAGTGCGGAATCGGCAACTCACCATCAGTCCTGATGGTGGTCCCCGGCGAGCGACCCTCGCCCCCGGTCCGGCTCACCCAGGAGATGCCCCCTGGCCGTCCTCGCCCCGTGGCTCGACCTCCACCTCAACATCGTCACGAGGTTGCGCGCCCGAGCCGCGACCGACTGGACCGCCTACCTGCAGGCCCGGGCCGCCGACCTGCCCGCGTCAACGTGAGCGGCGCCGCGCCGACCCCCGGGTGACGGTACGACGGCCGGCTCCCCTCGACCGGTAGCCCTGGCTGCATGACCACTTCCGCCTGGTGGCGCCGCGACGCCACCACTGTCGCCGCGCTCGCCCTCGCGTTGATCCCCACCGCCGCCCCGGCCGCCGCCGCAGCGCCACCGCCTATTCCCGCGGCCACCGTTGTCGTCCAGCATCGGCAGCTTCCCGAACCACCGCCGGCCGAGGAGGCCCGCACGGAGCTCGGCGAGCTCGTCGTGGAGGCCCCGCACTCCATGGAGGGATACTGGCGGGACCGCTTCCCGCACTGGATCAAGCAGTACGGCACCTGCGACACCCGCGAGGTCGTCCTCGCCCGCGACGGCCAGAACGTCGTCCAGGACAGCGAGTGCCGCGCCGTCTCCGGTACCTGGACAAGTCCCTACGACGACAAGACCTTCACCGACGCCAAAGCCCTTGACATCGACCACCTGATCCCGCTCGCCTCCTCTTGGAGGTCGGGCGCCGATACCTGGACCACCGACAAGCGCCGGGCCTTCGCCAACGACCTGACGCACTCCCAGCTGGTCGCGGTGTCCGCGGCCTCGAACCGCGCGAAGGCCGACAAGTCGCCCGACCAGTGGCGGCCGCCGCTCCGGTCGTACTGGTGCACGTACAGCCGTGCCTGGACCGACATCAAGCACGTCTACGGCCTCAGCGTCACCGAGTCCGAGAAGGCCGCGCTGGCCGAGATGCTGGACACCTGCGCGTAACCGTCGCCCCGCCCGGCCCGCTCCTTGCCCTGGTGGGCGGGCCAGGCCGGTCGATATGGGCTTTCACCTGCGAAGGCCCCCTCGCGGGCCCTACGGTGTCCGCATCGGTATGGCCGCAGGTCAGGTGTTCAAGGGGTGGGTCTGATGGATATTCCGCTGGCGGACGCGGTCGCGGCGGTGCGCGACGAGCTGCTCGAGGCGGCTGGCCGGGTCGGGGACGACCCCGGGGTGGTGTTCGCGGTCGGGCCGGTGGAGATGGAGTTCGAGGTCGAGCTGCGCGCGGACGCGAAGGCGAAGGCCGGCTTCAAGCTGTTCGCGGTCGGCGCGGAGACCGAGGCCGGGCTGTCCCGAGTTCGCACCCACCGGGTCGCCTTCACCCTCACCCCCAAACGCCCCGACGGCGGCGACCTCCTCGTCCACTCTGCGCAGGAGCGACCGGCCGGGCCCGGGAACACCTCGGGCCGCATCGAGTAGGGCCCGGCCCGCTTACCGGGTGGCAGGTGGAAGAGCGAGCGGGGCGGTTGGGGGCCAGGGGTGGAGCAGGGGCGTCTTGCGGCGGTGACCGGGGTGGGCGGGCCGGGATCGGGATACGCGGTCGGCGGCCGCCTGGTCCTCACCTCCGCCCACGTCACCGGCCCCGCCGGCACACGGGTGAGCGTGTTCCACCCCGGCGGCACCGGCAGCGCGAGCGGGACAGTGGTGTGGGCCGGCAGACCGAAGGAGCGAGACGACGCCGCGCTCGTCCTCGTCGACGACTCCCCCCACTGGCGGCCTCCCACGGCGCCGGTGCGATGGGGCCGTCTGGTCACGACCCGCCCCAGCACAGCGTGCGAGACGTGGGGGGTGCCGGACGAGGCCCAGCGCCCTCGCCCCGCGGTGGAGGCCGAGCAACTGGCGGGCCGGATCAACCCCGGCACCGGCTTCGTCAACAACCAGTACGTCATGGACCTCGACCAGCACCCCCCGCACTGGCCGACCGACGGCACCTCGCCGTGGGGCGGGCTGTCCGGCGCGGCCGTGCACTGCGACGGCATCGTGACCGGCGTCGTCGCGGCCGACCGAGCGCGCTCCGCCCACGGCCGCCTCAACGTTGTTCCTGCCTACGTCCTGCTCCACGACCCCGCCTTTCGCACCACGCTCGCCCAGCACAGCGCGGGCCTCGTCGAAGGCGTGGAGGCGGTGGAGTTCCAGAACCTCACCGACCCCGCCCACGGCCCGGCCAGGCTCCGTCCCCCGGTCACACCTGCCGCCCTGCTGGAGGCCGGCCGGCAGGTGGTCCCTTTCCACGGCCGCGACGCACTCCTCGCCGACCTGCGGACCTGGTGCGGAATGGATGGGTTCGGGGCGTGGCTGCTGCACGGCCCCGGCGGGCAGGGCAAGACCCGCCTCGCCCACCACCTCGGCCGCCAGCTCACCGCACAGGGGTGGACGGTGCTGTGGCCGCGTGACACGGCCACCCCAGAACAGCTCCTACGGCTACGGCACGCGGCCCGGCCGCTGCTGGTCGTCCTTGACTACGCCGAGACCCGCCCCGGCCAGCTCGCCGCCCTCGTCGAAGCCGCTGCCGAACACCCTGGCACCAGCCCGTTCAAACTCCTCCTCCTGGCCCGCACCGCCAGTGACTGGTGGGACCAGGCCCAGGGCGCCACCCGCCTCGCCGAGGAGTATCTGGCGGACGCCCGCACCCGCCGTCTCGCCCCGTTGGAGGACGACCCCGACCGGCGGGCCGACCACTACCGCGACGCCGCCCGGGCCCTCGCCACCGAGCTTCCACGCATCGATGGCCTCGCCAGCCACGACTGGACCACGGCCGCCGCGAGCCTGCCCCCGCCGTACGGATTGGCCCAGGACGCCTATGGCAACGCCCTCACCCTCCACATGACCGCCTTGGCCGACCTCCTCGACACCGTCCCGGCCGTGCCCGGCAACGGGCCCGCACCCGCAAACACTGCAGGCGAGGAAGACCCGCGGAACGTCGAGGACCGGCTGCTCGGCCACGAGAACCGCTACTGGCGCGAGAGCGCCACCGCCCGCAGCCTCACCCCCGCACTGAGCACGGACACCCTAAAATCAGCGATCGCCGCCGCCCACCTCGCCGGCGCCACCGACCGCGAACACGCCGACCACCTGTGGCAGCGCCTCCCTGTACTCGCAGACCAGCCCCGCGACCGCCGCGACCAGGTCACCGCCTGGCTCGCCACCCTCTACCCGGCCGCAACATTGGGAGGG
>NZ_JBIVVI010000440.1:0-6606 GCF_044757675.1 Kitasatospora sp. NPDC091257 | reverse complement strand
GGTACGGGCTGCCCGGTGGAGTCCGGCCGCTACCGCGCCAGCAGCTTCTCCAGGACGTCCGCCCCCTTTGACGCGCCGCCCGCCCCGCGCACGATCCGGCTCAGGGCCGCCGCCCCGGGGCGGCAGGACCGGACGTCCCGGACGGCGTCGCGGAGGCCCTGCACGGTCGGCTCGGCGAGCGTCCTGCCGACCCGCAGCTCCTCCGCCCGCCGGGCGATCGCCCGCTGTTCCGGGATCTGCGGCACCGCCACGAAGGGCACCCCGTGGTAGAGAGACTCCATCGCCGAGTTCATCCCGGCGTGGCTCAGGAACACCTCGGTGTGTCGCAGCACCGCCACCTGCGGCACGTGCGCGTGCACTTCGACGTTCGCCGGGATCGGGCCCAGCGACTCCTGGTCCAGCCCGCCCACCGCCATGACGACCTGCCAGTCGCTGTCCCCGAACGCCTCGATGCAGGTCCGGTAGAACTCGGGCCGGTCGTTGAAGACGGTTCCCAGCGATATCAGCAGCACCGGGGCCTGCGACCGGGGGCTCCACTCCTCAGCGGTCTGCCGGCTGCTCAGCGACGGCCCGACGAAGTGGAAGCGCTCGTCGAAGGTGTCCCCCGACATCTGGAACTCGCGGGGGATGAACACCAGGCTCGTCGGGGCCACGTGGCCGAACATCAGGTTCGGGTCCTCAAGGAAGGTGTGGCCCTGCGCGAACTTCCCCATGTCCTGAATCGCGGCCACCAGCCGGGGGTTGGTGTGGTCGAAGTCGGCCGGTAAGTACACCTGCGCCGCCGAGAAGGACTCGTTCTCCGCGAAGGTCGGCACCAGGGAGACCTCCCGCACATCGAGCAGGTTCGCCAGCATCCTCCCGGTGAAGGTCACCGAGTCGTAGCACACCGCGTCCGGCGGGTCGGCCGAGAAGTGCTCGGCCAGGACGGGGAAAGAGGCACGCGCGTCGTCGAGGTAGTACTCCATCGTCACGGCGAGCTGTTCCGCCGTGAACTCGCCCCGCGCCGCCATGTCGGGCGGCAGCTGCGAGGGCAGGGTCACCGGCGACGCCCCGGCGGCGAAGGCGGCGTCCATGGTGGCCGGCCCCGTGGCGTAACTGACCCGGTGACCGCGCCGGACCAGCTCCTCGACCAGCGGCAGGGTCGGGTTCACGTGCCCGGACGCGGGCGCGCTCACGAAGGCGAAATGGGCCATCAGCTCTCCTCCAGGATGACCGGCAGAGTCTTGTGCCCGTTGGTGAAGAAGGAACCCAGCGGCTCGAGTTCGGACGACGGGACGGCCAGCCGCAGCCGGGGGAACCGGGAGAACAGCGCGGACAGCGCCGTCGTCGCCTCCAGCTTCGCCAGGGGGCTGCCGAGGCAGTAGTGCACGCCGTGCCCGAAGGTGAGGTGGTCGGCCCGCGACGGCCGGGTGACGGAGAAGTCCTCCGCGTCGGCCCCGTGCTGCGCCGGGTCGCGGCCGGCCGCGCCGTAGGACAGCAGGATCGCCTCGCCCTTGCGGATCCGCACGCCGTCCGCGGAGATGTCCTCCACGGCGTACCGCAGCGGCAGGTTCGGCACCGGCGCCTGCCAGCGCAGGGTCTCGTCCACCACGTCCTCCCACGTGCTGGTCCCGGACCGGACCAGGGCGAGCTGGGACGGGTGCGTGGCCAGCGCGTGGACGGCGTGGTCGAGCAGGTTGACTGTCGTCTCGAAGCCGGCGGAGATGGTCAGCAGCAGGGTGTCCAGCAGTTCCCGCTCGGACAGTCGTGTGCCGTCCGCCTCCTGCGCGGCGATCAGGTCGCTGGTCATGTCGTCGCCGGGGTCGCGCCGTTTGGCGGCCACGAGCTCCTTGAGCAGCATGTACAGCTCGCCGGAGGCGGCCTGCACGCCCGCCGGGTCCGCGTCGAGGCTGAACACCGCGTCCACCAGCCGCCGCAGGTCCGCGCCGGTCTGCGCGGTCAACCCGAACAATCCGGTGATGACCTGGATCGGCAGCGGGAACGCGAACCGTGCGCGCAGGTCGACCGTCTGCCCCGGCGGCACCGTGGCCAGGTCGGCGATCAGGCCGGCCGTGATCTCCTCGACGCGCGGCCGCATCCCTTCGATGCGGCGCGGGGTGAACGCCTTGGCCACCAGGCTGCGCAGCCTGGTGTGGTCGGCCCCGTAGGCGGTGAACATGTTCTGCATCGCGACCCACATGATCAGCGGCCAGTCCGGCGGGATGTCGCCGTCGCGCCACATGGGCCAGTGCTTGTTCGCGTCCTTGGAGACCTTCGGGTCGAGCAGCAGGTTCTTCGCCAGGTCGTGCCCGGTGACGACCCAGGCCGACACGCCACCGGGCAGCTCGACGGGCGTGGCCGGGCCGCGCTCGCGCAAGGCAGCGGCCTCGCCGAAGATGTCGCCGCCCGAGGGGTCGATGACGTACGCGTCGGCGGGCGGGGCCTGCGCGCGCACCGGCTCGGTGAAGGTGGTGGTCGTACGGGGCTTGGGCGGCTCGGTGACTTCCAGCAGGGAGGCGGTGAACCGCGAGCCCATGCCGAGGCCGATCGACATGATGGTGTCGCCGGGATTGAGGGTCTCGTCGTGCAGCAGGTGGTCGATGCCGAGCAGTTGGTCGCACGGCCCGACGTGGCCGAGCTCGCGCAGCATCGGCCAGGTGGTGCGGCCCAGGTCGATGCCGAGCGGCTCCAGCACGACGACCTCCAGTTGGGCCAGGCCCAGACCGGTGACGACGAACCTGGTGATGTCGGCGACGCCGACGCCGGCCTCCTCGGCGGCCTGCTCGACCGCGGTGACCAGTGCCCCGCTCATCAGCGTCAGATACGGGGCCAGGCCGGTGACCTCGATCGGCGTACGGTTGCGGTGGCCCTCGGGGTCCGGGATCGTCGGGGTGGCGAGGACCTCCATCTGGGTCGCGGAGCTGTTGGCGGTCGCGACCAGCCGCGCCCGGCCGCCCTCGCGGTTGAGCACGGCCGCGACCGCACCGTCGGCCAGGAAGATCCCGATGGTGGGCTGCCAGCGTTCCCACCGCGGCGGCAGGAACCGGGCGGTGGCCGTGACCAGGGTCGCGGTCGCGGCCGGGTCGGCCACCAGGTGCGCGGCGGCGGACTGCAGCGCGGCCGAGCCGCCGTTGCTGGTCGCCTCGACCTCGTAGACGAGGGCGTGGCCGAGGCCGAGGACGCGCTGCAGGTGGCAGGAGGACGCCATGTGGTCCTGGTGGTCCATCTGGGCGTAGGCGGCCATGGAGATGTCGGCGCCGCTGAGGCCGGACTCGCGCAGGGCTCCGATCGCCGCGTGCACGGCCATCGCGTGCTCGGTGACGTCGTCGGAGCGGGTGAACGACACGAAGTCCGACAGCGCGAGCAGCCGCCGCATGGTCGCGGTGTCCGGCACGGCCTGCGTCGCGGGCGTGCGGGGCGGCAGATATCGCCCCGTTCCGCCGATGTAGACGTTGTCCCAGATCATGCGTAGTCCTTTCCCCTGAGTGCGGACAACCCGGCCCCGTATCCGCTGAAGTCGAGGAGCCATGTGCTGATGGCCAGCGCCGTGGCCGCGGAGTGCTCCTCCAGTACGGTGAAGTGGTCGCCCGAGACGGTGAGCACTTCCTGGGCGGTGGTGGACAGCCGGGGCCACGAGCGCTTCCCGGTGCCCACCAGCAGCACCGGCGCGGTGACGGGCTCCGGGGCGCCGGCCAGATCGAGGTAACGGCCCATCGCCACCAGCCGGTCGTCGTCGACCGGCTGGACCTGGTGGCCGGCGTCGAGCATGCCGGTGAGCACACCCGGCAGGTCGTCGGGGTAGCCGTCGATGAGCACCACGGCGCTGGGCCGGGCCCCCCGCCGTTCCAGTTCCCCGGCGGTCGCCAGCGCCAGCCACGCGCCCACCGAACGGCCGACCAGCACCGGCGCGGCGACGGCCGACGCGGCCTCGGCGAGTTCCTGGACCAGGACGTCGGCGTCCGCGGGCAGCGGGTCGCCGGCGAAGCCCGGCAGGGTGACCGCCGTGACGTCGCGGACCGCCTCCAGCGCCGCGGCGAACCGCCCGTACTCCTCGATGCCGCTGGACGCCAGCGCGGACGGCAGGCAGACCAGCGACGGCTGGAGGAAGCCGGCCGCGAGGGCGACCGCCTCGGCCTTGGGCGCGTCGGTGGCCGGGCTCAGCCGGGACGCCGTGGCCAGCAGGTCGAGGCCGTCCTGCGCGCGGCCGACGTCGACGGCCTTGCGCAGCAGGCGCTCCATCGGCCCGGCGACCCGGTTCTCCGGCGAGCACAGCTGCCCGTAGAGGTGGTTGACGAGCTGTTCGGGCGTCGGGAAGTCGAAGACGAGGGTCGCCGGGAGCTGGAGCCCGGTGGCCGCGTTGAGCCGGTTGCGCAGCTCGATGGCGGTCAGCGAGTCGACGCCGTGGTCGCGGAACAGCTGACGCGGGTCGTCGATCCCGCCGGGGGCCATCCCGAGGATGCTCGCGCTGTGCGTGACGACCAGGTCGAGCAGCAGGACGCGCTGCTCGGCCTCGGGCAGGGCTTCGAGCCTGGCCCGCAGGCCGCCGGGGCCGGCCGCCGGGGCCGGCGCGCGCCGCGGCCGGACGAGTCCGCGCAGCAGCGCGGGCGGGGTGTCGATCGCCGCGAGGTCGAGGCGGACCGGCACCAGCGCCGGGCGTTCGCCGGACAGGGCGGTGTCGAACAGGTCGAGGGCCTGCTCGGTGGCCAGCGGCAGCATCCCGGTCCTCGCCAGCCGGCGGTGGTCGGCCCCGGTCAGGTTCCCGGTGATGCCGCTGGACTCGGCCCACTGGCCCCAGGCCAGGGAGGTGGCCGGCAGACCGCGCGCGTGCCGGTGCTCGGCGAGCGCGTCGAGGAACGCGTTCGCGGCGGCGTAGTTGGCCTGCCCGGGGGCGCCGAACACCCCGGACGCCGAGGAGAACAGCACGAACGCCCGCAGGTCCAGGTGCTCGGTGGCCTCGTGCAGGTGCCACGCGGCATCGGACTTCGGGCGCAGTGCCGTGTCGATCTGTTCCGGTGTCATCGATCCCACCAGGGCGTCGTCGACGACCCCGGCGGCGTGCACGACGACCCGCAGGTCGGGGATCGAGGCGACGAGATCCCTCAGTGCCCCGCGGTCACCGGCGTCGCAGGCGACCACGGTGAGGGCGGCGCCCAGCTCCTGCCGGAGCCCGGGCGGCTCGACGCCGCGGCGGCCGGCGAGCACCACGTGCGGGGCGCCGTGCCGCGCGACCAGGTGCCGGGCGACCAGGACGCCGAGGGTGCCGGTGCCGCCGGTGATCAGCACGGTGCCGTCCAGGGGCGCGCCGTCCAGGGGTCCGGCCGGCCCGGTCGGGGCGGCCGGGGCGGCCCTCACCAGCCTCGGCACGAGGGCGGTTCCGTCGCGCAACCGGATCTCGGGCTCGCCGTCGCTCACGGCGGCGCGCACCGCGGCGGGGATCGCCCGTCGTGACGCGGCCGTGCCGTCGTGCCGGACGGTCAGGATCCGCCCGGGGTTCTCGCTGTGCACGCTGCGCAGGAAGCCGCGGGCGGCGGCCGAGGCCAGGTCGTCGCCGGTGAGGACCACGAGCCGGTCCGGCGTGTCGCTGGCCAGGAACTCCCGGACCCTGCCGAGCAGTTCCCGGGTCACCGCGTGGGCGGCCGCGACCGGCTCGCCCTCGCCGACGACCTCGTGGAGGACCGTCTCCGTGTCCGGGCCGTCCGGTGCCGCCATCGGGGTCCAGTCGACGGCGAACAGCGTGTTCGGCCGGCGCCCGGCCCCGTGACCCGCCGCTTCGACGGGCCGCAGGACGATCTCGTCGATGCTCACGACCGGCGTCCCGGCGGTGTCGGTGATCCGCACCGCGCAGGTGTCCGGCCCGGTCGGGTGCAGCACCACGCGGACCGTCGCGGCCGACCCGGTGACCGACACACCGGAGAACGAGAAGGGCAGCCGCGCCGGGCTGCCGCCGGCGCCGCCGTCCTCGGCCGCGAGCCCGGCGAGCAGGGTCAGCGGCTGTACGGCGGCGTCCAGGAGCGCGGGGTGGACGCGGTAACCGGTGAGCTGCGCGGGGTCCGCCGGGAAGCTCACCTCGGCGTGCAGGTCCTCGCCGTGCCGCCGGATGCCGGTGAGCCCCTGGAAGGTCGGCCCGTAGTCGTAGCCGGCGTCGGCGAGCCGGTCGTAGAGCGAGCCGATGTCGATCGGCGCGGCCTCGCTGTCGTCCGCCCCGGGCACGGCCGTCCGGTCGGCCCGTGTCGCCCGGTCCGCCGGCGGACCGAGCACGCCGGTCGCGTGGCGGGTCCACTCGTCGGGCTCGGCGGCGGTGCGGGAGTGGACGGTGACGGGCCGGCGTCCGGTGTCGTCGGGCGCGCCGACGGTGACCTGCACGTGCACCCCGTCGCGCTCGGACAGCACGAGCGGCGTCTCCAGGACCAGCTCGGACAGTACGGGGCTGGCCGTGTGCTCGCCGGCGTGGACGGCCATGTCCACGAACGCCATCGCGGGCAGCAGCGTCGAACCGAGCACGGTGTGCTCGGCCAGCCACGGGTGGACGGACGCGGAGAGTTTCCCGGTCAGCACCACGCCCTGCCCGTCGGGGAGGGCCATGTCCACGAACGCCATCGCGGGCAGCAGCGTCGAACCGAGCACGGT
>NZ_JBIVVI010000439.1:0-6614 GCF_044757675.1 Kitasatospora sp. NPDC091257 | reverse complement strand
CCCGGCCCGGCACCCCCGCCCGGGTCCGGCGGGCCGGCACCCGGGGACGGCGGCTGCCCAGCGGCCCGGGCCGCCGGTCCGGTTCGGCGCCGTTCACGCCCATGGGCGGTCTGCCGGGTGTAAACGCGCGGGGCCGGGGCAGGCGCGAAGCGGCACCGGTCTCCCTCGGGAGGACAGTGGTCCTCCGTGTACAAGCGGTCGGATGTGGGGAGAATCGATGACGCAGGGTGGGGGGAGAAGGAGGCAGACATGAGAAGCCTCACGCGCCGTTACGCGGTGACGCTCCCCGGCCCGATCGGCGGGCACGCCCCACTGTGCTCGGTCGTCGTGCACGAGACGCAGATCGTGGGGCCCGACGGGGGCCTGGTCTGGGAGAGTGCGGAAGGCGACCTGCGGGTGGAGATCGCCAGCGGGGTGGCCACCGTGCTGGCGTTTCCCGGAACCGGCAGCCGGCACCCGTGCCTGATGGCGGTGCCGCTGCCCTGAGCACGCGGCCGGGACGCGTGCCGCAACGAAGGCGAGGGGGGAGCGGAGGCGACGCGGGCGGGCGTCGCGACGGACGGTCACCGCGCGGTGGCGGCCAAGGCCTCGCGCACGGTGACCAGGCAGGGGTCGCAGTACCGGTCAGGCCCGGCCGCACCGGCGCCGTCCGCTGCCGGGACGACGCGCTGGGAGGGCTCCAGGAACCGCCCGCAGAGCGAGGACGACGCGTCGTCCTTCGCCACCACGTGCCACACCACGGCGGGCGGGGAGACCGCCGGGTCGTGCTCGGCCCACATCTCGTACACGGCGCTACCTCCGGATCGCTGGGGGCTCGGTGAGTCCATGCAAACCCGGGCTCTGCCGAACGGCCACCGGGCCAGACCCGGTGGGATGGTTGTGGGCCGGTGGTGGTCGGGCCCGGCGCGGGCGCCGGCTCACTCCTGGCGGTCGGAGCCCCGACGGTCGGCGCCCGGGCGCCCCTGGGCACCGGTCCGGTCGCGGCCCTGGCCGGCGGCCAGGCGGCGCCGGATCACCAGCAGGTCGAGTCCGGCGAGGGCGGCGAACCCGGCGCACAGGGCGGCGAAGAAGGCGTAGGTCCCCCGGTTGGGCGCGGGGCCCGGGCCGGCCAGCGCGGCCAGCACGGCGAAGGCCACCGTCCCGCCGACGAACAGGACCAGGAAGACCCGGGACAGCAGCCGCCGCAGCTCCAGGTCCGAACGGGCGGTCACCGGCTCGGTGCCCCGGCGCACCGATTCCTCGGGCCGCAGCTGCGGCGTCGTCCGGCCGGGGCCCTGCGAGGTGTGCGGGAAGTCGTGGCGCTCGCCGCTCCGGCGACGGGCCCCGCCGCCGTGCTGCACGCTCGGTCTGCGATGTACGGACATGACGACCCCCGAACGGAGTCGATCGGTGGTGTTCCGTCGGTGCGCCTACCCGCGCCCGGCGCCGGTACACGTCGGCGGGTGCGCACCCGCGCTGTTCGAGCCGCAGCCGGACCGCCGGCCGTCGACCCGGCCGGAGGTCTCAGGGGGTGACTGCGTACTCGGTGAACCGGCCGCAGGCGTGGAATCCGAGACGGCGGTAGACCGGTTCCCCGTCCGATGACGCCTGCAGGACCGCGGTGCGGCAGCCCGCGTCGTGGGCCGTGCGCAGGGTGGCCAGGGTGATGGCTCCGCCGTACCCGCGGCGGCGGTCGGAGGCGAGGGTCGCGATGTTGTAGATCCCGGCGACACCCGCGAAGAGGACGACCTCGGCCGAGCAGACCGGTCGTCCGTCCGCGTAGCCGATGAGGTAGCGCGCCGGGCAGTCGGGGGCCAGGGCCCGCTCGGTCGCATCGGCGTGGAAGCGGCGGACGGTGGCGGCCGGCGGGTTCCGGTTCGCGGCCAGGACCATCGCGTAGTCGGCGAGTTGTGCGCGGAATCATCGCGGCGCCCGATGGATTCGGCCGCTGTTCAACGGGGCTTGGCCCGGCCGATGATCCACGACCGCTCCCGGTGCCTACCGTCGGGGCCCACACCACTTCCGGGAGCGAACATGCACGACATCCAGGCGACCGAGCACGAGTGCGGCTGCCCGCGGACCGCCGACCTCGACGGGGAGGGGACGGCCGCGGCCAGTCGGCGCCGATTCCTGCGCGGGGCCGGTCTGGTGGGCGCCGGGGTCGGTGCCGCCGGTCTCGGCCTGCTCGGTGCGGTGCCCGCGCAGGCGGCCGGGCCCGAGCAGGGCGGTGGGGCCGAGCAGGCCGGCGGGGCCGGGAAGAAGCCGAAGAAGGCCGGGGGGAAGGGGCGTTGGCAGCCGGACCCGGACGCCCGGCAGTTCACCGTCGTGGTCATGCCGGACACCCAGTACCTGTTCGACCAGGACCGGATCCACCCGGCGCCGCTGGAGGCCTCGGTCCGCTACGTGCTGGACGGCGGGGTCAACCGGGAGGACGGGACGGACGACAACATCGTCTTCCTGTCCCATCTCGGGGACGTCACCGAGAACGGCCTGGCCGTCGAGTTCGCCGCCGTCACCAAGGTGTTCGGCCTGCTGGACGAAGCGGGCGCGGCCTACGGGGTGCTCGCCGGCAACCACGACGTCCGTTCCTCGACCGACGACCAGCGCGGCAGCACCCCGTACCTGGAGACCTTCACCAAGGCCAGGGCCGCCCGCACCGCCGGGTACCGCGGTTCCAGCCCGGACGGCTACAACACCTGCCACGTGTTCCGGGCGGCCGGCCGCGACTGGATGGTGCTCTCGCTGGACTGGCGGCTCTCCGACGTGGGCTTCGCCTGGGCGAACGGGGTGATCGCGGCCAACCCGAAGGTCCCGGTGATCCTGACCACCCACGACCTGGCGTACGCCGACGACAGCGGCCGCGCCGAGCTGTCCGACAACGGGAAGCGGCTCTGGGAACGGCTGGTCGACGGCAACGACCAGATCTTCCTGACCGTCAACGGGCACTACTGGCCGCCCGGCCGCACCGTGCTGAAGAACCGGGCCGGCCACGACGTGCACGTCCACATCACCAACTACCAGGACCGCTACTACGGCGGCGCGGCGATGATCCGGGCGTACCGCTTCGATCTCGACCGCAGCACCGTCGACGTGTCGACCTTCTCGCCGTGGATCCAGCAGATCGCGGCCGAGGAGCGCAACGCGCTGGCGGCACAGAACGTCGAGCTGACCTCGGACGTGGACCGCTTCTCGCTCGCGATCGACTTCGACCGCCGGTTCGCCGGCTTCGCGCCCGTCCCGCAGCGCCCGGCGCGCCGGGCGGGCGAGCTGCTGGTGCGCGACACGGTGGCCTACTGGCGGTTCGACGGCGGTGGCGGGGACGGCACGGCCGTCTCCCCGCAGCAGGTCGTCAAGGACCTGAGCGGGCAGGGCAACGACCTGCTCTGGCAGGGCGCCCCCGGCACGCCCGAGGGCGCGCTCAGCTGGTCCGCCGAGCACCACCCGGACCAGCCCGGCCACGGCAGTCTGCTGTTCAAGGGCACCCGCTCGCCGGTGCGCGGCGGCTACCTGCAGACCGTGCCCACCGCGCCGCTGAACCGGGAGACCTTCGAGCGCGGGTTCACCGTCGAGGCCTTCTTCAAGCTGCCCGCCGACTGGGACTCCGCGCAGAGCCGCTGGTCCGCCCTGCTCAGCCGGTGGGGGACGGCCGGTGAGGCGGGCAGGAGCGGGCCGGGGACGGACGCCGACGAGCCGGTCGCCACGCTCAGCGTCTCCGAGGCGCCGGCCCTCCAGTGGTGCGTCTACCCGATCAACCAGACCGGGGCGTCGACCTGTTGGGGTCACCAGCTGCCGCTGGACCGGTGGTGGCACGTCGCGGTGGTCAACGACGGGAAGCTCAGCCGGATGTACGTCGACGGCTGCGAGGTGGCGCGCAACCCGGCGACGCCCGCGGTCGGGCTGACCACCCTGGGGCGGCCGTGGATGCTGGGCGGGTACGCGTACGCGGGGGTGCTGGACAAGGTCTTCCACGGGTACGTCGGGGATGTTCGGATCGTGCGGCGGGCGCTGCGGGCGGGCGAGTTCATGACCGCCTGACCGCGCTCCACGGCGCTCGACCGCACCCCGTCGAAACCTCTCCGAAGTACGGACACCGCCGGGCTCCGATACGGGCCCGGCGGCGTCGTCTCCCGGTACGGCGCGGTACGGCGCGGTGCGGCAGGCGCCGGTGCGCGACAGCGGGGCCGGAGCCGTCAGCGGAGCAGGGTGGCCTCGACCCCGGCGAGGATCGCCGCCAGGCCCTGTTCGAAGCCCTCGTCGAAGTCCTGGAACATCACCCGGCCCGACGCGGCGGCCAGGGGGTGGGCGGCCAGGCGCTCGGCGCGGGCGTCCACGTCGTAGCCCTCCGCGCCGTCGAAGGGGTTGGGGCCCATCGCCTGCTCCTCGACGACGTAGCCGATGGTGAAGCTGTAGGCGGTCTGCCAGGCCCGGGTGGCGGCCGTCGGGGTGAAGCCGGCCTCGACCAGTACGCGCAGCGAGGCGTCCAGGCCGGCCGCGTAGCTGGTGTCGGTGAACCGGGCGCCGCTGTAGACCTTCGCGCCGTCGCGGTAGCGAAGCAGTTCGGCGCGCAGGGTGCGCATCGTCCTCAGGTAGCTCTCCCGCCAGTCGCTCGCAGGCGGGCCCTCCCCCGCCCGGCCGGTCATGCGGCGCATCATCTCGGTCGCCATCTCGTCGAGCAGCGCCTGCTTGTCCTTGAAGTGCCAGTACAGCGCGGGTGCCTTGACGTCGAGCCGGGTGGCGATGGCGCGCAGCGTCAGGCCGTCCAGGCCGGCCTCGTTCAGCAGGTTCAGCGCGGTGTCGACGACCTGGGCGCGGTCGAGCTTGGGGGTTCTCTGCGGGGTCACGGTTGACAGTTTAACGCCGTTAAGTGCAGGCTGTCGGCAACGGCTGCTTAACAACGTTAAGGAGGTTGCCGTGACGTCTCGCGGCATGCACACGGACGTCCTGGTCGTCGGCGCCGGGCCCACCGGACTCGCCCTGGCGCTGGACCTCGCCCGGCACGGCGTCGCCGCGCTCGTGGTCGAGCGCGGCGCGGAACTCTTCCCCGGCTCGCGCGGCAAGGGTCTCCAGCCGCGCACCCTGGAGGTGTTCGACGACTTCGGCGTGCTCGACCGGGTCCGCGCGGTGGCGGGGCACTACCCGCCCAACCTGATCTGGCAGGACGGCGAACCCCAGGGCGAGCACCGGATGTACGACCCGACCGAGCCCTCCGAGGCCGAGCCGTACACCGAGGCGCTTATGCTGCCCCAGTGGCGCACCCAGCAGGTGCTGTACGGGCGGCTGCGCGAGCTGGGCGGCGAGGTCGCGTTCGGCCGGGAGCTGGTCGGCCTGGCGCAGGACGAGGCGGGCGTGACCGCCGGGTTCGCCGCCGGCGGCCCGGTCCGGGCGCGGTACGTCGTCGCGGCGGACGGCGGGCGCTCGACGGTGCGGCGGCTGCTCGGCATCGGGATGACCGGGGAGACCGTCGACCCGGACCCGATGCTGGTCGCGGACGTCCGGATCGACGGCCTGGGCCGCGAGCACTGGCACGTGTTCCGGTCCGCCGAGGGGCTGCTGGCGATCTGCCCGCTCGGCGGCACCGAGGACTTCCAGCTGGTCGCCCAGTTCCCGGAGGGCACGGCCGTCGACCTCACCCTCGACGGACTGCGCGAGGTGGTCGCGGCCCGCTCCCACCTGACCGCCGAGCAGGTCACCGAACTGCGCTGGATCTCCGAGTTCCGCCCGCGCGCCGCACTCGCGGACCGCTTCCGCGCGGGCCGGGTGTTCCTCGCGGGCGACGCCGGGCACGTCCACTCGCCGGCCGGCGGGCAGGGTCTGAACACCAGCGTCCAGGACGCCTACAACCTGGGCTGGAAGCTGGCCGCGGTGCTGGCCGGACGAGCGGGGGAGGAACTGCTCGACAGCTACCAGGAGGAGCGCCGCAGCAACGCGGCGGCGATGCTGGAGCTGTCCACCCGGGTCCACCGCGGCGAGGAGCGCCGTGGCCGGGCGACCCGGCAACTCGGCCTCGGCTACCGGGAGTCCACGCTCTCGGTGGAGACCCGCCGGAACCTCCCGGCGGACGCGCTGCGGGCCGGCGACCGCGCCCCGGACGGCCGGCGGGGCGCGGTCCGGCTGTTCGACGCCTTCCGCGGGCCGCACTGGACGCTGCTCACCGTCGGCACGGACGCGCCGCTGCCCGCCGTCACCGCCCCGGTGGTCCGCATCCCGGCCTACGCGGCGTACGGCACCGGCGTCTTCCTGGTCCGGCCCGACGGCTTCGTCGGCTGGGCCGGTACGACGGCCGACGGCCTCGGGGAGTACGCGGGCCGGCAGGGGCTGCTCGCCCCCTGAGCGGGCGTCCGGAGCCGTTGGCCGGGCGTCGGTCCGGCCGGGTGTCGGTCGGCCCGGCTTCGGTCCGCCGGTGGGTGACCCCCGCCGCAACGGGAACGGGCGAACCCGTGGTCACCGCAACTGCGGCGCACGGCAGTTGCTCAGTCCGGCGGCTCGTGCGGGTCCGGCTCGCGGGCCGGCGCGGTCGTCTCGGACTCGGCGCCCTGCTGAGGCCTGTTCTCCTCCTCGTGCCCGGACCGCGGCGCGCTTTCGCCGGTCATCCGGGACTCGGGGGTCTCGACCGGGACCGGGGAGTCCCTGGGGAC
>NZ_JBIVVI010000438.1:0-6615 GCF_044757675.1 Kitasatospora sp. NPDC091257 | reverse complement strand
CCCCCGCCTCCGACCTCCCGCTGGAGGAGAGCGCCGTCGACGCCCTCCGCAGCAGCCTGGACGACGCCCTCCAGGTGCTCACCACCCGCTGGACCGAGCGGACCGTCGCCCGACTCAACTCCCCCCGACACCGCAAGGGCACCCGGCACTGGGATGACCGAGGCGACACCACCGCCCGCACCGGCACCAAGACCTTGCCCATCGACCAGGTGATCGACGTCGCCACCTGGCAGCTGGAGGCCGCCCAGGCCCTCCAGCCCCTCATCGACCAGGCCGCCACCACGGCGGCGACCGAGCTGCAAACGGCGATCGGCTCGACCATCACCGCCGTCGAGGTCTGGCCCACGCTCTCCCCGCTGCTCGCCACGTGGCTCGCCCGGCAGGCCCAGGCACTCGCCGACGACGTGGCCGACGCCGACAGGGAGGGCAAGAGCCTGGCGGGCATCGCCGAGGCCACCCGCGACTGGGGCCGCTCCCTCGCGAACTGGGCAAGCGTCAAGGCAGGCCACCTCGCCACCGCCACCGTTGAGAGCGCCCGCGACCAGGCCGCCGCCGCCAGCTCCCGCGCCGGTCTTGTCCGCCGCTGGGTAACCCACGACGACGGCCGGGCCCGGCCCGACCACGACGCGGCCGACGGCCAGACCCAGCCCTACGGCAGTGCCTTCACCATCGGCGACGACCTGCTGCGCCACCCCGGAGACCCCAACGCCTCGCCCGGACAGGCCGTCAACTGCCGTTGCCGCCTCGCCTGGAGGATCGAACGCTGACCGCCCGGCCCGGTCGAAGGATCGCGACCACCACGCCCATACCCCCCGTGTGAGGATGAAGCATGACCACCGGAACACCCCCCAGCGACCGGCAGCAGCTCAACGAGGACTGGCTGCGCAGCCGGCGCTGGGACATCCGCTACCCGAACGGCGAGCCCGTCACCACGCTCGACGGGCTCGCCCAGGTGCTCCGCGTCTCCAGGCAGGAGGCCGCCCGACGAGTCCTGACCCAGCCGTTCGGCAAGGCCGCGCCGACCGGTCTGCAGAGAGAGGCAGAGGCGGTGTCTGCTGCAGAGGGCAGTCAGTAGCCGGGGATGTGCTCGTCACTTCACCCAGAGGACGGCCAGGTAGGCGGCACCGAGGGCGAGCGTGGCGCCAGCGGCGGCAGCGCCGCGCTCCATGGCTTCGGGGAAGGAGTGGGTGCGCCAGTAGCGGAGGCAGCCGCTGCCCAGGGCAACGACGAGGCTCGCCAGAGCGATGGTCACGAACACGAGGGCTCGCATGGCCTACCTTCCTGGAGAATTAGGAGAGTGTGGAAGTGCAAGTGCATCCCGCCAGTAGTGTTCAATCCGGAGGATTGAACACTACTGTACACGTGAGAGTCGAGGAGTGAACCCCCGTGGGTGACCAGAGCGGTCGGCAGCAGCTGAGCGATGCCCTCGCCAACCTGCTTGCTCGGTCACGGACGACCAAGTCGCAGGTGGCCAGCCGGGGGAACCTGTCCCGAACGACGGTCTCGGCTGCCTTCAGCCCAGACGGCCCGCTTCCGTCTGACCGGACCCTGGAAATGATCGCGGAAGCACTGCACGCCGACCCGGCTCCGCTGCGCAACCTCCTGGCGATCGCTCGCAACGAGGAAGCGGAGCAGCCGCGACCAGTCGAGGAGGCGAAGGCTCGGCCTCTGAGCCCGGCGTACCGTCTTACTCCGCCGCCAGCGGACCCGCGTCTTCGCGAGTACAGCTTCGACCCGCTGCGCCCCGAGAATCTGGTGCGCAGTGTTGCCGAAAGGTTCCGAACGCTCATGGTCAGCGACCTGGCGGAAGCCGCTTCATGGGCGCACGACGCAGGAATCTATGCGATCTACTACAACGGTGCGCACAGCCTCTACACGCCCATCTCCGGGAGCGTGATTCCGCTGTACGTGGGCGGCGTTCACGAAGGCCCGCGCGCGCGGCAGGGGGCGTACCTCAAGCGTCCAACGGTGAGTCAGCGACTCGACGAGCACTGCCGGACCCTCGCCCAAAGCCGCGACCTCGATCCGACGGATTTCATGGTCCGCACGCTGTTCATCGATGACCTCTTCATCACTCCGGCGGTCGACCTGCTCACGGCCGAGTTCAAGCCTCTGTGGAACACCACCCTCGACGGATTCAGCCTCCGTAACCCCGGGCGGGGCAGGACCCAGCATGGTCGGCGACCGAAGTGGCACGAACTGCATGCCGGTCCTGATTCCTGGGCTGCCGAGATGCGACCGGGCCGGAGTCCTCGGGAACTGGAGGACGAGGTTCGCCAACACTTTGCTGCCTGGCTCCGCTGAGGTGCGCGTCTTCGCAATGACCGCGCCGAGACGCTAGGCAGCTCTCCTGCGATGGTGCCGACTCGACCGGAGCACAAGCACCAGGAGTCTGAGTGTCCCGCCCAGCAGTTCGTGAAGTGCGTCTGCGCCTACGTTGGAAGAACGAACCGTTCCGCGAGAACCTGCACCCCCGGGATGGCCGCGGCCGGTTCGCGCACGGTTCCGGCATGGGGCTGAACCCGCTGCTGGAACGCATCCGAGCGGCCGCAAGCAGGCCATCCCGGGCACCGCGCTCCGAACCTCGCTTCGACGAGGAGCAGCACGGCCTCGTGTTCCGCGACGGACAGAGTGAGCGCGTCGCCAAGGCGTACAAGGCCAACGTGGTGGAGGGGATCGCCCGCGACCTGCGGGACATGCCGGACGAGACGCTGCTGCTCAAGCACGACCGGGCCTGGCTCGACCGCGTGCGCTCGGGGGAGGTGCACGCGTACGAGGACCCGGCGACCGGGATCGTCAACTCCGTCCGGCCAGGCGACGCCCCGGCAGACGCGTCCTGGACGCACGTCGACGCGGACCGGGCACGCGAGCTCCTGCGGCGCGACGCCGTCAACCAGGTGGTCGCCACCTGGGCGATGACGTCCAACGACGAAGACGCCCGGGCCCTCGCCGTCCAAGAGAGCGCGCGGGACGCCTTCGGGCTGCACCCGGCCGCCACCTGGCCCAGCACCGATCAGCTCGCGCGGGAGACCGCCGACCAGCGGGCCGCCCTCGGAACCGGGTATGCAGCCATGCTGGCGGCGATGTGGGACCGCACCCAGAACCACCTGACGGAGGCCGACGTCGGCTCCCTGACCGTGTGGCGCGGCGTGGCCACCTCCGACGGGAAACCACCCGCAGGCTGGACGGTCGACGGCAGCGCCCTCTCCGACCCGCTGCTGCGCCCACTTTCCGCGTGCTCCCTCGACCCGGACGAGGCCTACGGCTTCGCGACTGCCGAGGGGCCCGGCATCGTGATGAGCGCGATCGTGCCCGCAAGCAGGGTGATCGCGACGCCGGCGACGGGACTCGGATGCCTGGACGAGTCGGAGGTCGTCATCCTGGCAGGCCGCGGCACCTGGCACTGGCAGTCCGCCGAGTAGTCCGCACCGCTCGGCGCGACACCACCCCCGGCCCGGTGCCACGCTGCCGCCGTCCCGATC
This sequence comes from Kitasatospora sp. NPDC091257, assembly GCF_044757675.1. Lineage (NCBI taxonomy): Bacteria > Bacillati > Actinomycetota > Actinomycetes > Kitasatosporales > Streptomycetaceae > Kitasatospora > Kitasatospora sp. NPDC091257. The sequence goes on along the minus strand of NZ_JBIVVI010000438.1, from coordinate 3,133 downwards.
TCTGGCAGAAGGCGGTGCGGTGTACGACCTTCCCACTGTCACCCTCCGGCTGCGCCGCAAGGACCGGCTCTGGGACGAGGCCCGGCACGCGCGCGACCACCAAGGCCGCTTCGCCCACCACCCGGGCACCGGCCGAGTCGGCCTGCCGGGCACCCTCGCCGACGACCAAGCGGTCAGCCAGTCGGACCTGCTGGGGAAGCGGCAGAGGTCCCCCGGTGCCGTCAAGGCCGCCATGTGCGACTCGCTTGCCAGGAAGATGGATAGCGTCCCCGACGAGCAGCTGCTGTCCGACCGCCAGCGCGACCGCCTCGCCCGGGTCCGAGCCGGACAGCTCGCCGCCTATCGCCCGGAATCCGGGGCGACCGGCTACGCCGACTACGTCGAGCAAGCCGACCTCGACAACGGTGCCCGCCGCGAGCCCTGGGGCTACGTGAGGATGAGCGCCGAGGAGTACCGGGACTTCGCGCGCGCCGAGGCCGTCTCCCACCTCGTCGCCGGGTGGGCGGCGACCTCCAACGACCACGACGCGAACGCCCTCGCCCTCCAGGAACGCGCCCGCCAGGCCTTCAACCTCACCGACACCATGGCCTGGGACCACGGCGACGCCGACCTCGACACCGAGACCGCCGCCGCTCTGGCCGAAGACGGGCCCGTGCTCCACGCCTTCCTCACCGCCATGTGGCAGACCACCCAGACGCACTTCGCCGACCTCGGCGTCACCCACATCACCGTCCACCGCGGATTCACCGACGGCTACGACAACACCCACGTCAGCGAGATCGACGGCCAGGGCACAGTCACGGACCTGCCGCTGCGCCCACTGTCCTCCTTCACCACCGAAGAACACGTCGCCGCCGACTTCGCCACGCACGGCGGCGAGGTCCACGGCTGCACGATCAGCGGCGACGTGCCGGTCACCCGCATCCTGGCCGTGCCCGGAACCGGCATCGGCTGCCTGGACGAGTCCGAGATCGTCATCCTCGCAGGACCCGGCGACTGGCACGCCCAGCAGGTCTACGCCCAGCACGATGACGACGGCTGGCACGACGAGTAGACGAGACCCAAGCCTGCTGTCCGCCTACCGTGACCGCCACCAACCCAGCGAACCGGGAGCGACACGGTGGCACCGACCCCCAGCAGCACGCTGGACCACAAGCAGGCGACCCTCGGCGTGCTGGAGACCGACGACGACCAGGGCACCTTCACCACGCTCGTGTCGATCACCGGGCTGCGCGACCACGACGGCGACGTGATCGAGCCCGGAGCCTACGCCCGCACCCTCACGGAGATCATTCCGAAGGGCGTGTGGTCGCACGACTGGAACGTGTGGACCGCCCGCACCGAGCACGTCGAGGAGCTGCTGCCCGGCGATTCCCGGCTGCCTGCCGCTCTGCCCAAGGGGCAGCCCTGGCCAGCCGAGGCCGGCGCGCTCCTCGTCAAGGGCAGCTGCAACCTGGCCACCCAGGCCGGGAAGGACATGTACGCCAACCTGCTGTTTTTCGGCGACCAGGTGCAGTGGTCGATCGGCTACCAAGTCCGAACGGCCAAACGCTCCAAGGGCGTCCGCCGTATCACTGACCTGGACCTGTACGAGTACAGCCCGGTGCTGTTCGGCGCGAACGAGTACACGTCCACGCTCGACCTCAAGCAGCGCAAGGCCCGCGGCGTGCTGGCCGACACCCAGGTGGAACTGGCACCTCTGGCCGGAACCTTGGAACAGCGGATCGACGCCATCGCTTCCGCCGTGGAGCAGCGCCTGCGTCCTAGCGAGGACGACCGTGTCGGGTACGGCACGGTGCAGGTCATCGGCACCTACCCGGACCGGGTCATCGCGACCGTGTGGAGGTACACCGAGGACGGCTTCGGCTCGACCAGCTGGGAGGTCCCCTACACGCTCTCCGGGGACGGCGTCCCGACCGTCGGCCAGCCCAGCCCCGTGCGCCTGGTCCTCGACGTCGAGGGCACCGGTCCCGACGCGGCGCTTGCCGCCCTCGCGCCCGACGTGGAACGGGTCGCCTCCCAGATGAAGACCCTGGCGCACCTCCAGAGCAAGGCGGGACGCGTCCTGTCAGGAGAGAACGCCGACCGCCTGGCCTCCGCCGTACAGCACCTGGTCGCCGTGCTCACCGCCGCCGGCATCGACTGGCAGCCGCCCGAGCCCCCGGCTGACGAGAGCAAGACCCTGGCCACGGCGGTCCTCAAGCCGACCGAGATCAGCGCGGCCCTCATGCTGTTCGCCGATGCCAGGGCCGACAGCTGAACACGGCCGGTCGGTCCTGAAGGGCCGCCAGAACCGACCGGGACGCGGTCAGGCCGTCCGTACGGCGTCCAGGCGCCGCCGTACCTCGTTCTCTCCGAGCGTCGCCGCCACCAGATGCAGAGCGGGGCTGCGGGTCGATCCGGTGAGCAGAACGCGAATGGCCTGCGATGCCTCCTTGATGGAGCCCGCGTACAGGTCGGGGTTCTGCTTGTAGGTCCTGGCGTTGTCGGCGAAGCCGAGTTCGGCGGCGACGGCGCGGATCTGGTCGAACCAGGCGTCTCCGTCCTCGAGGGGCTGGTAGCGGTCGAGCAGACGCCGGCCGAGGTCCTGGACCACGGCCGGAGCCAGACCGGCGAACCGTGCGTCGGCGGGATCGGTGACAGGGGCGAAGAGCTGTGGGAAGAAGAAGGCGTAGTGGGTGCGGAAGTCGGCCCACTTGCGCAGGTCCTTGCGCGGGTTGTCGAATCCGTCGCGCTCCACGGCGAGGGCCCGCAGCGCAAGGTCTTCCTCCGCCTCCAGCGCCTCGGCGAGCGGTACGTCGTACGCCTTGGCCCACTTCTTGACGCGCTCCAGGATGCTCGCGCCGGGCAGGGTGGCGACGTGGTCGGCGCAGATGTCCTCCAGCTTCGCGAGGTCGACCAGCGCACCCGTCACCCCGCACTCCTCCAGACGCAGGGGCTCGCGCAGGGCCTCGCCGAGGGGCATCTCTGCCAGCCTGCCGTTGGCCAGGCCGCGCAGGTAGTACAGGACGGCCTCGGTCGGGTAGCCGGCCTGGGCGTAGTACTCGACGTCCGCTTCGGGGTCCTTGCGCTTGGAGAGCTTGCGGCGGGTCTTGCCCTCCTGCTTCATCAGGGGGGCGATGTGGGCGTAGGG
>NZ_JBIVVI010000437.1:0-6616 GCF_044757675.1 Kitasatospora sp. NPDC091257 | reverse complement strand
CTGCTTTCCGGGGTTTGGGGGGGTGGCCGGGGGGGGGGTCCATAATTTTGGGTGGGTGTTAAATCTGGGGGGGTCGTAACTGTGGGTGGGTCGGAACTGCGGGTGCGGTCCGGGAGGTGCCCCGGACGACGCGGCACGACTCTGGCATGCCCACCCGCCCCTCGGCCAGAGCCCACCCGCCCCTCGGCCGGAGCCGGCCGGCCGGGCGGGACCGGCTCCCGGCCGCTCCTCCCCGCCGAAATCCGGTGGTGGCGGGCCCCGCACCGGGGGCAGCATCGTCGCCATGACCACCGCCGATCCCGTCCTGCTGCTCGCGCCGCGCATCAACGAGACGGGCCTCCAGCTCCGCACCGCCGCCGGACGCCGCGGCCTGCGGGCGTGCACCGCGACGTCCTGGCAGGCGCCGCCCGGGCTGCGCGGCTCGGCGGTGCACGTGTACGGCGGACCGCTGTTCGGCGACGCCGTCGGACGGGAGCTCGGCCTCGGCCTGCTGGAGCCCGCCGCCGACTGGCTGACCCGGCTGCCGCTCGCGCTGACCGGACGCCGGGTCTCCTTCGGCACCCTGGCCGAGGCGCGCCGGCTGCGCCGCCCGGCCTTCGTCAAGCCGCCGGTGGACAAGCTGTTCGCCGCCCGGGTCCACCCCGACGGCGGGACGCTGCCGGGGCCCGAACTGCTGGACGGTGACACGCCGGTGCTGGTGAGCGAGGTCGTTCGGTTCGGCGTCGAGTACCGGCTGTTCGTCCTGGACGGCGCGGTGCGGGCCGGCTCGCGCTACGCCGTGGACGGTGACCTGTCCGTCGCGCCGCTGGAGACCGCCGGGGCACCCGCCGGGGAGACCGCCGGGGAGACCGCCGAGGTGCTCGCCTTCACCGCCGACGTGCTGGCCGCGTCGGCGTCGGACGCGCCGCTGCCCAGTGCCACCGTGGTGGACGTCGGGCGTACGGAGAACGGCCGTTGGGCCGTGGTGGAGGCCAACGCGGCGTGGGCCAGCGGTGGTTACGCCGCCGATCCGGACGCCGTCCTCGACGTGGTGCTGCGCTCGGGTGGACCGGCCGCCCAACTCCCGTCCACCGACCGCCCGTTCCTGCGCGAACTGCCCGATGTGGTGCGCTGAGGCCGGTCGGCCGTCGGGGCCGGGGCTTGCGTCTCCGGCGGATCATGGATCAGGATCCGCGCCATGACCACCTCTCACCTCACCCACATCACCGAGCCCCCCGGAGTCGCGCCCGGTACCGGCTACACCCAGGTCGTCACCGGCAGCGGCCGGACGGTCCAGGTGTCCGGCCAGGTCGCCTTCGACGAGCAGCGGAACCTGGTCGGCGAGGGCGATCCGAAGGCGCAGGCGCGGCAGGTCTTCGAGAATCTGCGGCGTTGCCTGGCCGCCGCCGGGGCCGGGTTCGAGCACGTCGTGAAGCTCACCTACTTCATGACGGACATCGCCCACCTCTCGGCCGTCCGCGAGGCCCGCGACGAGCACTTCGGCTCCCTTCCGCTGCCGGCCTCCTCCGCGATGCAGGTGGCCGCCCTGTTCAAGCCCGAGGTGCTGATCGAGATCGAGGCGATGGCGATCGTCCCCGAGTAGCCGGCCCGCGGCCGGCTCGTCTCACACCGCGCCGGGGCTCGCGTCCCGCCGCCCGGCCCACCGGACGGCGGGGCGCATCGCCAGGCCCGCCGCGGCCAGCACCGTGCCCAGGACGACCCAGCCGACCATGCCGTACCCGATGACCAGGGTGCCGACCAGCGCCGGGCCGGCCATCAGCGCCGCCGCCGTCCCCGCGTTGAACACGCCCTGGTAGGCACCGTGATCGCGCTCACCCGCGAGGTCGTAGCTGAGCGCCCAGCCGCCCGCCTGCGCGACGACCTCGCCGAGCGACTGCAGCGCGACCCCGCCGAGCACCACCACGGCCGCGACGCCCGCGGGCAGACCGTGCGCCAGCGAGACGACCAGGCAGGAGGCGGCCAGCACCACTCCGGCGCGCCCGCAGGCCCGGGCGGCCTCCATCCGCTCCTCGGTGCCCCGGGTGGCCCGCACCTGCAGGGTGATCACCAGCAGGGTGTTGACGATCAGGGTGCCCGCGACGGTGATCCGCGGCGCGTCGGTCTCCTGGACGATCCAGAGCGGTATGCCGACCTCAAGGACGGCGAACTGCAGGCAGAGCAGTGCGTTCAGCACCGTCACGGCCAGGAACGGGCCGTCCCGCAGCGCCGGGTTCGGCCGCCGGCCCTGCTTGACGCCCCGGCCCGAGGGGTCCGACGGGTTCGCGACTCCGGTCTTCGCGGACGGCTCGGACACTGCCGCCCCGGACTCCGACGCTCCGGTCACCGAGGAGCGCTGCGGGATGTCGAGGCGGTGGAACAGCACGGCGACGGCCACGTAGGAGGCGGCGTCGGCCAGGATCGCCGTCAGGTACACCGGCCGGGTGTCCAGTTGGAGCGCGATCGCGCCGATGGCCGTTCCCAGGCAGATCCCGACGTTGGTCACCACCCGCAGGTGGGCCCGGCCCGCCACCCGGCGGTCGGCGGGCAGCACCTCGGCGAAGAGCGCGTTCCGGGTGGCGGCGGAGCCGCGGTCGACGGCGGAGACCAGGCAGGCCAGCGCCACGAACGCCGGGTAGCTGTGCACCAGCGCGTACCCGGCGGTGCCGATCGCCTGCACCGACACCAGCACCACCAGCACCCGCCGCGCACCCCAGCGGTCGGCGGCCCGGCCGGCCGGCACGCTCGCGACGACCCCGCACAGGCCGGCGGCGGTCATCCCGAGGCCCAGCTGGGCGGCGCTCAGGCCGAGCACCCGGGTGAAGAACAGCACCGCGACGGAGAGGGAGAGGCCGTTGCCCACCGTGTTGACCAGGGTGATCCCCGCCAGCCGACGGACTGTCGGGTCGGGGTGCAGCCGGCGTCGCAGCGCGGCGACGACCCCGGTGGCACGGGGGGTCGCAGGCGCAGCCCGGTCTTCGGGCACGGCAGGGGAAGGTGCGGAGGACTCCGCCGTCGAGGTGGTCATGCATGGATCCCACCGCGCGCCGGAGCGGACCAGTACTCCTTTAGGCTCTGGCTGAATCCGAAGCCGGACTGCCTGCCCCGGCCGATCCCCGCAGAAGGATGCCCCGTGCACCGGTTCACGCTCCGCCTGGCCGACCTCGCCACCACCTGGTTCGCCGTCTCCCCGATCCACGAGGCGGCGCTCAGCCTGCGGATGTGGACCCACCCGGGCGTCTACCACCTCCAGACCCGGGCCTTCGAGCAGCTCAGGCCCGCCTTCGAACGGCTGGACTCCCGTCTTCTGCTGTCGCTCGTCGCCGAGAACCGCTTCGTCCCCGACTTCCTGACGCCGCGCCCCACCTCCCCCTCCCCCGAGTTCCGCTCCGAGATCGCGACCGTCCGGGCGTTCCCGCCGGAGCAGTTGCGCGCCGAACTGGAGCAGACGTTCCTCTCGCACGGCCAACCGCTGCCCGCCGCACTCGCCGCCGGACTCGCCTGCCCGGAACGGCTGTTGGCGCGGATCGCCGACACGCTGGAGGAGTACTGGGAGGTGTGCCTCGCCCCCGCCTGGTGGCCGCAGGCCCGCGCCGTTCTGGAGGCCGACCTGGTCTACCGCGCCCGGCTGCTCGCCCAACACGGCGCGGCGGCCCTCTTCGCCGATCTGGACCACCGGCTCCACTGGGAGAACGGCGTCCTGTCGATCAGCCGGAACTGGACGGACGGGGACGTGGAGACGCCCGTGGACGGGCGCGGCCTGGTGCTCTGTCCGACCTTCTTCGTCCGCGGCGCGATCACGATGATCAGCAATGACCGTGCGCCGCAGATCAGTTACCCGGCACGCGGACAGGCCGGGCCGGCCGGCCGGGGCACGCCGGTGCCGCCGCAGGCCGTGGCGGCGTTGGTCGGCGCGCCGAAGGCTCGGCTGCTCGCGCTGCTCGCCGAGCCCGCCTCCACGACCGACCTCGCCTTCCGCCTCGGCGTCACCCCGGGCGCGGTCAGCCAGCACCTTTCCGTCCTCGCCGCCACCGGCCTGGTCACCCGGGCCCGGCACGGCCGCTCGGTGCTGTACCGGCGCAGCCCGCTCGGGGACGAGCTGACGGGAGTGAAGCCGGGGACCGGGAGCCCATCAGTGGTACAGACCTGTTGACGCATTGGTCCAGTCCTCCTACAGTTCCCATGCCTTCGCCTCCCCACGGCACAGGCATCGATCGCACACGGATCAATGGATCAACCAAGGTTCTACGTCACCCTGTTCAACCCCCACAGCCACAGGGAGAACCATGTCCGCTCGATCCCGGGCCGGGCGCCCGCGCGTGCGCAGCAGACTGCTGGCACTGCTCTCCGTCCTGCTCCTTCCCCTCGCCGCGCTCACCGCGCTGGCCGCCCCGGCGAACGCCGCCGGAAAGCTCACCGCCACCTTCACCACCGCCGACAACGGCTCCTGGTGGCAGGGCACCTACATCGTCCACAACGACAACGCCGCCGCGGTGAGCGGCTGGACCCTGGAGTTCGACCTCCCGGCCGGCGTCACCATCGGCAACAGCTACAACGGCACCGCCACCGTCAACGGCCGGCACGTCACCGCCACGGCGGCGTTCTACAACTCCACCGTCAACGCCCACAGCACCACCGAGCCGTACAGCTTCTGGTTCGTGGGCAACGGGCCGGTCTCCGCCCCGCTCAACTGCCGTATCAACGGCGACAAGTGCGACGGCTCCGCGGACGTCCCGCCGTCCGCGCCGGGCACCCCGACGGTGACCGAGTCCACCGCGCACACGCTCGCGCTGAGCTGGCCGGCCGCCACCGGCGGGGACTTCCCGATCGTCGGCTACGACGTGCTGAGCGGTGGCACCGTGCTCGCCTCCGGCCCGTCCACCGGCGTGCTGGTCACCGGCCTCACCCCGGCCACCGCGTACACCCTGACCGTCCGGGCCAAGGACAGCCGCGGCAACACCGGCCCGCTCAGCCCGTCCGTCACCGCGTCCACCTTCGACCCGTCCACCGACACCTCGCCGCCCACCGCACCGACCAACCTCCGTGCGACGGCGGTCAGTTCGACGGACGTGAAGCTCGCCTGGAACGCCGCCACCGACAACGTCCGGGTCGCCGCGTACGACGTCTACCAGGGCAGCACCCTGGCGGCCACGGTCACCGGCAGCACGCTCGGCGCGACCGTCGGCAGCCTGTCGCCGTCCACCGCCTACACGTTCACCGTGAAGGCCCGGGACCCCGCCGACAACGCCTCACCCGCGTCCGCCCCGCTCTCCGTGACCACCTCGGACCTGGTCGGCGCCGGAAAGTACGCCCGGGTCGGCTACTTCGTCCAGTGGGGCATCTACGGCCGCCAGTACTTCGTCAAGAACCTGGACACCTCGGGCGCCGCCGCCAAGCTCGACGTCATCAACTACGCCTTCGAGAACATCGACCCGGTCAACCTGACCTGCATGGCGGGCGTCACCAAGGGCACCAGCGGCAACCCGGAGGACCCGGACCAGGGCACCGGCGCCGGTGACGCCGACGCGGACTACGGCCGGGCGATGAGCGCCGACCAGTCGGTGGACGGCGTGGCCGACGACGGCTGGGGCAAACTCCGCGGCAACTTCAACCAGTTGAAGAAGCTCAAGGCCAAGTACCCGAACCTGAAGGTGGTCGTCTCGCTCGGCGGCTGGACCTACTCCAAGTACTTCTCCGACGCCGCCGCCACCGACGCGTCCCGGCAGAAGTTCGTCAAGTCCTGCATCGACACCTGGATCAAGGGCAACCTGCCGGCCTACAACGGCGCCGGCGGCGACGGCGTGGCCGCCGGCATCTTCGACGGCATCGACCTCGACTGGGAGTGGCCCGGCTCCGGCGACGGCCACCCTGGCAACCACTGGAGCGCCGACGACAAGGGCAACCTGACCCTGCTGCTGGCCGAATTCCGCAAGCAGCTGGACGCGTTGGGCGGCTCGCACAAGCTGCTCACCGCCTTCACCCCGGCCGACCCGGCGAAGGTCGCCGCCGGCTGGGACCTCTCGAAGATCTTCGGCTCGCTGGACATCGCCAACGTCCAGGGCTACGACTTCCACGGCTCGGGCAGCGACAACTCCTGGGAGCCGAACCGCACCGGCCACGCCTCCAACCTCTACCAGGACCCGAACGACCCGTACACCACCCACTTCAGCGTGGACACGGCCGTCCAGACGTACCTGAACGCCGGGGTCAACCCGCGCAAGCTGACCATCGGCTTCCCGTTCTACGGGCGCGGCTGGCAGAGCGTCGCGGACGGCGGCGCGAACGGCGCCTGGCAGTCGGCGAACGGCGCCGCACCGGGCCAGTTCTCCGACGAGGCCGGAACCCGCGGGTACAACAACCTGATCACCAGCCTCTCCGGCCTCAAGGTCTACCACGACCCCAAGTCCGTCGCGACGTACGGCTACACGGGCGCCGGCGGCCAGTGGTGGACCTTCGACGACGCCTGGTCGATCGCGCAGAAGACCGCCTACCTCAAGTCGAAGAACCTGCTCGGCGGCATGATCTGGGAGATGTCCGGCGACACCCCGTCTCGGCGTCGACAACAATCTTTGCTCACTTCCAAAGTAGGGACTTGCACTTTGGAAGTTCCCAGGCGCATGCTACTCAACGTAGCTCGACG
>NZ_JBIVVI010000436.1:0-6647 GCF_044757675.1 Kitasatospora sp. NPDC091257 | reverse complement strand
GGGTCGGCCGTCGGAGTCGTCGTAGGTCATCGCGTACGAGGCCTCGTAGGCGTGGTTGCCCCAGAGGCCGGCCCGGGCGGCGGCCGCCCGGCTGAGGTAGGCGGCGCGGCGGTCGGGGATGCGCCATTCGGGGTCGTCCAGGGTGCCGGGGCCCAGGTGGTCGGTGTTGTAGTCGAACAGGTGGAGCGTGCTGCGCCACTCGCCGGGCGGGTGGTCCTCGGGCGGGCGGGTGGCGTCCTCGACCCGTTCGCGGCCGGCGGCCAGGCCCTTGGCCAGCGTCAGCGTCCATTCGGGGGCGGCCGAGCGGTACGGCGAGGCGCCGTCGTCCAGCAGGCCGAGCGGGGCGAAGCGGCGCTGGTACTCGATGTCCGCGGTGGCGGGCGGGAAGGCCTGCATCCAGACCCGCAGCCGCTCGAAGAAGGCCAGCCGCTCGGGGACGTCCCCGTCCGGCTCGGGCAGTCCGGCGACCAGGCCGCCAGGTTCCAGCGGCTCCAGTTCCAGGGCGGACTGGAGGGCCCGGACCCGGGGCAGGTCGTCCGGCCCGGTGCAGGCGAAGCGGCCGACGAGGGTGCCGACGGTGGTCGGCAGCTCGATCACCCGGTTCGGGTCCGGCGGGGTGCCGTGCCAGCCTGGTGGGACGATCAGCCAGGTCTGCGCTCCGGTGCCGGTGGCCCGGCGGCCGAGGTAGGCGACGTTGTCCGTCCAGGCGTCGATGATCTGCAGCACGTAGTAGGCGCCCGCGGTGTCCGGGACGCGCAGCACCTGGGGGCCTTCGGAGAGGTCGAGCTGGGCGATCGAGTAGATCGTGTCGTTGTTGACCGAGACGAAGCGGTCGGCCGGACCGGCCAGCCGGGTGGCGTGGCTGATGTGGTTGAACGGCGCCGCCGGCAGGGTGCCCAGGCCGCCGTGGGCGAAGCGCTCGACCATGGTGAGGCCGGCGACCAGCGGGTAGCCGTAGACGTACGCGTCGGCGGCCAGGGCCTCCAGCTCGGGCTGGTTCATCGCGGGTCCTTCGTCCGGGGCGGGCAGCCGGTCGGCGGAGTGCTCGGCGTCGGCGGGCCGTTCGTCACCGGCGGCGGCCGGCGGGTCCGCCGTCCGGGCCGTGCTCCGGGCCGTGCTCCGGGCGGGCGCCGGACCGGGGTTCGGTCGCCGACCGCGGTACACCTCGGATGCTAAGCGGGGCCGGGTGGGGCGGCATGTCGGACCGGACGCCCCGCGGCATCCGGCGACCCGACGCCCGTGACCGGACGCCCGTGACCCGACTTCTGCAGCCCGACTTCTCCGGCCCGACTTCTCCGGCCCGGCATCTGCTGACCGCGAATCCGGGCGTACGGGCGGCGCGGCCGGGAGAGGGTCCTCGGTATGAAGATCCTCTTGCTTGGGGGCTCGTCCTTCCTGGGACGGGCCTACGCTGCCGAGGCCCTCGCCCGGGGCCACCGGGTGACCACCTTCAACCGCGGTCGCAGCGCCGCCGACCTGCCCGGCGTCGAGGCGGTCCGGGGCGACCGCGACAGTGCCGGGGACCTCGCCCGGCTGGTGGACGGCCGCAGCTGGGACGCCGTCGTCGACACCTCCGCCCAACAGCCCGCCCAGGCCGCGCTCAGCGCCCGGCTGCTGCGCGAGCGGGCCGGCCACTACACCTTCGTCTCCTCCGTGCACGCCTTCGCCGACTGGCCCGCCCGGGCGGTCGACGAGGACTCCGCACTGCACCCCTGCCCCGCCGACACCCCGCCCGGCCAGCCGCCCGCCACCGCCCTGAAGGCCGGCTGCGAGCGCGCCGTGCTGGCGGGGTTCGGCGCCGGGCGCACGCTGGTGCTGAACAGTGGACTGCTCGTCGGACCGTACGAGTTCGGCGGCCGACTGCCCTGGTGGCTGGAGCGGATGGCACGCGGTGGGCGGGTGCTGGCCCCGGGGGATCCTCGACGGACCATGCAGGTGATCGACGTCCGGGACTTCGCCGGCTTCGGGCTGGACCTGCTGACGGCCGGGACGGCGGGGCGCTACATCACCACGGCGCCGCCTGGGCGGCTGAGCTTCGGCGAGTGGCTGGCGACCTGCCGGGAGGTCGCGGGGGCCGCGGACACCGAGTTGGTCTGGGTGCCGGACGAGCCGCTGCTCGCCGAGGGGCCGGACCAGGTGGGCGCGTGGACCGAACTCCCCCTCTGGGCACCGGACCTGCCCGAGATGGCGGGCGCCTGGCTGGCCGACACCGGCCGGGCGGAGGCGGCCGGACTGCGCTGCCGCCCGTTCGCCGAGACGGCGCGGGACACCTGGGAGTGGCTGCGGCGACGCGGGCCGGTCGAGGACACCGACGCCGAGGGGCGCAAGGGGCGGCCGGGGGCGGCGGTGCGGCAGGGCCTCGAACCCGCCAAGGAACGGCGGCTGTTGGCCGCCCTCGGCTGACGGCGGCGCCGGTCGGCAGCGGTGCCCGGGCACCAGTAGTGGGAAGTCGGCCGGACCGACTTCCCACTACCGGCGACACTCCCAGCGCCACTCCCGGCGCCACGCCCGGCGCCACGCCCAGCGCCACGCCCGGCAAGACTCCTTGGGGCGCTCCTCAGGGCGCTCCGGGGACGCGTTCGACGCGCGCCGCCTTCGGCGCGGGCGCCCCGTTCAGTGCGTGCGGCGGGTGACCAGCTCGGCGAGCGCCAGCAGCTCGTCCGCCGCGGCCGGCTCCGGGACGGCGGCGGCCAGCTGCGCCATCGCCGCGGCCATCCGCTCGCAGGACTCGCCCTGCGCCCAGCCGCGCCCGCCGGCCGCCTCGACGGCCACCGCGCACTGCGCCAACTCCTCGGCGTCCAGCGGGCGTTCGATCGCGTACAGCTCGGCCAGCAGCTTGCCCTCGACGGTGCCGGATCCCAGCGCCGCGACCACCGGCAGCGACTTCTTCCGGGCGACCAGGTCCGCGCCGACCGGCTTGCCGGTGACCGCCGGATCCCCCCAGATGCCGATCAGGTCGTCGATCAGCTGGAAGGCCAGGCCGATCTCCCGCCCGAAGCAGTCCAGCGCCTGCGCCGCCTCCTCGGAGGCGCCCGCGTACAGGGCGCCCATCGCGCAGGCCGCGCCCAGCAGCGCGCCGGTCTTGGCCTCCGCCATCGCCAGGCACTCGGGCAGCGAGACGTCGTTGCGCCGCTCGAAGGCGCAGTCGATCTGCTGGCCCTCGCAGAGCTCCACCACGCAGTCGGCGAGCCGGCGGATCGAGCCGTGGGCGGCCGGGTGGGTGTCCTCGGCGAGCAGGCGCAGCGCGAGGGAGTGCATGGCGTCCCCGGCCAGGATGGCCTCGGTGGTGCCGAACACCCGCCAGGCGGTGGGCCGGTGGCGCCGGGTGTCGTCCCGGTCGATGACGTCGTCGTGGAGCAGGGTGAAGTTGTGCACCAGCTCCACCGCGGCGGCCGCGGCGACGGCCTCGTTGGGCTTGCCGCCCAGGGCCTGGGTGGCGGCGAGGACCATGGCCGGTCGGATCGCCTTGCCGGCGGAGGCCTGGGCCGGCGTGCCGTCCGCCTCCCACCAGCCGAAGTGGTAGCCGGCCACCTTGCGCATGGTGCCGGGCAGCGAGTCGACGGCGGCCCGCAGGACCGGGTCGACCAGGGCGCGGGTCCGCGCGAGGATGTCGGCCGCCTCGTGGCCCTCTTTGTGGTCCCGCTCCAGCGTGGGACTGGTCATGGGTGTTTCCCCCTGTCGGGCGCCTGTCGTGGGACGGCCCGCCGACGGCGGGCCGGGGTTGCGCTGTGCCGGTGCGCGCCGGGCCAGTGCGCAGCAGGTACGCACCGGGTCGGTACGCAGCCGCCCGGCCGGGGCCGGTGGACGGCCCCGGTGGACGGCGCGGCTCTGCGAGCGGCCCCGCGAACCGTCGGTACTGCGCGATCCGTCAGTGCTGCGCGATGTCCACGTTCTCCAGGACACCGACCGCGTCCGGCACCAGGATCGCGGCGGAGTAGTAGGCGCTCACCAGGTAGGAAATGATGGCCTTGTCGTCGATTCCCATGAACCGCACCGAGAGGCTGGGCTGGTATTCATCCGGAATTCCGGTCTGGTGCAGGCCGATGACGCCCTGGTTGTCCTCCCCGATTCGCATCGCGATGATCGAGCTGGTGCTCCCGACGATCGGGATCTTGTTGCACGGGAAGACCGGGACGCCGCGCCAGGACATGATCTGCTTGCCCTCGACCTCGACCGTCCCCGGGTAGAGGCCGCGCTTGTTGAGCTCCCGGCCGAAGGCGGCGATGGCCCTGGGGTGGGCCAGGAACATCCTGGTGCCGCGGCGGCGACTGAGCAGCTCGTCCATGTCGTCCGGGGTGGGCGGGCCGGAGTGGGTCTGGAACCGCTGCTCGTACGCGGCGTTGCCGAGCAGGCCGAACTCGGGGTTGTTGACGAGCTCGTGCTCCTGGCGCTCGCGCAGGGCCTCGATGGTCAGCCGCAGCTGGTGCTCGGTCTGGTTCATCGGCTGGTTGTAGAGGTCGGCGACCCGGGTGTGCACCTTGAGGATCGTCTGCGCGACGCTCAGCTCGTACTCGCGCGGCTTGAGCTCGTAGTCGACGAAGGCGCCGGGCAGCTCGTACTCGCCCTGGTGGCCGGCGGCGAGGTCGATCGCGGCCTCGCCGTGCTTGTTCTGCGCCTGCTGGAAGCCGTTCAGGTACTCGATGACCTGGAGCTGCAGCGCCTCGGAGCGGTCGTGCAGCTCCTGGAAGGAGGGCCAGGACAGCGTCAGCACGGTGCCGGAGGTCGCGGCGCGGACGGTGTACGGCCAGTCGCCGCCGTCCTGCCGGATCGCCTCGTCGCCGAGGTGGTCGCCGTCGGCGAGGGTGCCGACCACCGTCTCCTCGCCGTACTTGCCGGTGCCCAGCCGGTCGAGCTTGCCGTGGGCGATCAGGAACACCTCGGTGATCGGCGCCCCGGCCTGGACCAGGACGTCGCCCGCGTTGAAGTCCCGCTGCACGAAGCGCGAGGCCAGCTCCTCCAGCACGGCCTCGTCCTGGAAGCCGCGCAGCACCGGCACCTCGGCCAGCGTGGGCGGGACGATCCGCACCTCGGCGCCGGTCTTGACGAAACCCACCCGGCCGCGGCCGACCGAGTGGCGCAGGCGGCGGTTCACCCGGTAGGTGCCGCCGGACACCTGCACCCAGGGCAGCCTCCTGAGCAGCCAGCGCGGGCTGATGCCCTGCATCTGCGGCGCGGACTTGGTGGTCGTCGCGAGGTTCCGCGCGCCCGCCGTGCTCAGACTCTGCTGCTGCCGGATCTCCGGTTGCGCACCGGGCGCGGGAATACCGGCATTCGTTTCGGTCGACATGAGGGGAGCCCTTCGCATATCCCAATGAAGCGTCGCCTTGCACATGCGTGTTGCAGCTTCATGGTGGGCCCATTCAGGGGCACCCCGCAATCACTCGTTCGAGTGGTTCCGAATGGCCGAACAAATAGTACGAATGGATCACCCAATCGATATTTGTTCGACTATTTATTCGAACATATCGGAGTGCCGCGCCCCATCCTCCCCCATCGAAGCCCCGACCCGCGCCACCCCCTGCCGCCATCCGCCCACGGCGCCCCTGC
Organism: Kitasatospora sp. NPDC091257; assembly: GCF_044757675.1. Lineage (NCBI taxonomy): Bacteria > Bacillati > Actinomycetota > Actinomycetes > Kitasatosporales > Streptomycetaceae > Kitasatospora > Kitasatospora sp. NPDC091257. The sequence continues at coordinate 1,100 of NZ_JBIVVI010000436.1, read as the reverse complement.
CGTCCGGGCCGTTCGAACAGGCCGCTAGGGTGCCCTGACCCTTCGTCAACTTCCCTCCCGGGAGGGTCACATGAGTGCACCCGTACGTGTCTGGCTGAACCGCACCTACGCCGAGAACGTCTTCTTCATCGAGCAACTGCGCGCCGCCCCGCGCCCCGTCGTGGTCCACGCGACCCACGGCGACCCGGACTCCCCCGTGCTCGCCGCCGCCGACCACGGCACTCCGGAGCCCGACGGCCTGGCCGCGGACGGCTACGTCGGCTACGCCCTGGACTACTGCGCCCGGCACGCGATCGACGTCTTCGTCCCGCAGCTGCACCAGCTCGCCATCGCCCTCGCCCGGCCGGAGTTCGAGGCGATCGGCACCACGCTGCTCTGCCCGCCGGCCACCGCGATAGCCGCCTTCACCAGCAAGGCGGACGGCTACGCCACCATCGCCGGGGCCGGGCTGCCCACCCCGCCCTGGTGGCGGGTGCGCACCCCCGCCGAGCTGTGGGACGCCGTCGAACGGATCGAGGGCGCCGGTCGCACCGCCTGTCTCAAGCCCACCACCGGCGCCGGCGGCGCCGGCTTCCGGGTGCTCACCCGGGAGCCCTACAACGCACGGCGGCTGGCCGGCTGGGACCACCGGGTGCAGGTCGAACAGGTCGCCGCGGCACTGGCCGGGGGCGGCCCGGACGGCGAGCCGGTGGACCTGCTGGTGATGCCCCACCTGGACGGGCCGGAGGTCTCGGTGGACTGCCTCGCCGACCGGGACGGCAGCCCGCTCGCCGCGGTCGGGCGCACCAAAGAGGGCCGCCGCAGGGGCTTCACCACCGAGGAGTGCTACCTGGAGCCCGTCCGGCGGCTGGTCCGGGCGACCGGGATGGCGTACCTGTCCAACGTCCAGTTCCGCCGCCTCGACGGCCTGCCGGTGGTCATCGACGTCAACACCCGCCCCGCGGCCGGGCTCCACCAGCTGCGGCTGTGCGGACTCAACCTGCCGTGGGACGCGGTGCGGCTGGCGCTCGGCGAGCGTCCGGAGTGCGCGGGGGCGGAGCCGGACGTGCGCGGCATCGAGTACACCCTGGTGCCCGGCATCCGGCCGGTGCACCCGCAGC
>NZ_JBIVVI010000435.1:0-6657 GCF_044757675.1 Kitasatospora sp. NPDC091257 | reverse complement strand
CCCCCGGGGTCCCATTGGCACCCGGTGCCACCACCGATCCCCGACGCCTGGCACCCGGCGCGCTGGCGGCCCAGAAGGTCCGCCGGATCACCTCGAAGGAGTGGTCCAGCTGCGCCTCCACGTCGCCCCGGCCGCCGGCCCGCAGCCAGCGCCGCAGCACGTGGTTGTGCGCCGCGACCACCGCCGCCGCCGAGACCTCGGCCAGCATCGAGTCGTCCTCGCCGCCGCGCTGCCAGCCGGACGGGATGGACTCGCCGGTGTCGAAGCGCCCCAGCAGGTAGCGGGTGAACAGCCGCTCGTAGCGGGCCACCACGGCGATCTCCCGCTCGCGCAGCGCCGGGACCTGACGGATCAGCTGGTACCGCGCGACCGACACCCCCGGGGTGGAGGCGTACATCCGCAGCACCTCCTTGATGCCGCGGCAGACCACGTCCAGCGGGTGCTCCTCCGGCTCCGCGCTGGCCAGCAGGTCGGCCACCCGCACCAGGGTGTCGTCGTGGTCCGGGAAGATCGCCTCCTCCTTGGACCGGAAGTACCGGAAGAAGGTGCGCCGGGCCACCCCGGCGGCGGCCGCGATCTGGTCGACCGTGGTCTCCTCGTAGCCCTGCGAGGCGAACAGCTCCATCGCGGCCGTGGCCAGGTCCTGGCGCATCTGCTGGCGCTGCGCCGCCGCCCGGCGGCTGCCCGGCCCGCCGTCCGGCCCGGTGCCCCCGGTCGAGGGGGCGGTCCGGCCGTCGCCGCCGTGCGGCCCGGCGGGGTGCTGCGGGGAGCTTGACTGAACCCGATCCATGTCCGGAACGCTACACGGCCCGGGCGGCGCGGCCACGGCCCTTCCCCGCCGCACCGGTGCGACCGGACCGGTCACGGCCGGGCGGGGCCAGCGGGAGGACACCGTCCCGGGGCTCCAACCGGGGCGCGCGGAGGCCGCGGAGGGCGCGGATCCCTGCGGCGGGGCGCCGTTGCCGGAAGCCGCGCCGCCGTAGGGCTGCGTCCCGTGCGGTGGCGCCCCGTACGGCGGGGATCCCTGCGGCGGGGATCCGTACGGCTGTGCCGCGTGCGGTCCGGCCGGCGGCGGCCCGTACGGCGTCTCGTACGGGCCGCCCCCGTCCTGCGGCGTGGTCATCGGCGCGCGTGGTCGCGGAAGCCGCGGCCGGTCTTGCGGCCCAGGCAGCCCGCCGCGACCAGGTGCTCCAGCAGCGGCGCGGCGGCCAGGCCGGGCTCGCGGAACTCCTGGTGCAGCACCTGCTCGATCGTCAGCGAGACGTCCAGGCCGACCACGTCCAGCAGTTCGAACGGGCCCATCGGGTAGCCGCAGCCGAGCTTCATCGCGGTGTCGATGTCGTCCACCGTCGCGTAGTGCTCCTGGAGCATCCGCACCGCGTCGTTCAGGTAGGGGAAGAGCAGCGCGTTGACGATGAAGCCGGCCCGGTCGCCGCACTCCACCGGGTGCTTGCGGACCCCGGCGGTCAGCTCCAGCACGGTGGCGGTGACGTCCGGCGCGGTCAGCACGGTGGAGACCACCTCGACCAGCTTCATCGCCGGGGCCGGGTTGAAGAAGTGCATGCCGATCACGTCCTGCGGCCGCGAGGTGGCGGTCGCGCAGCTGATCACCGGCAGCGAGGAGGTGGTGGTGGCGAGCACCGCGCCAGGCCTGACGATCTTGTCCAGGGTGGCGAACAGCTCCCGCTTGACCGCCAGGTCCTCGGCGACCGCCTCGACCACCAGGTCCACCTCGGCCAGCTCGGCGTACTGGCCGACCGGGGTGACCAGCGCCAGTGCGGCGTCCCGCGCCCCGGCGGACAGCCGGCCCTTGGCCACCGAGCGCTCCAGCGACTTCGCCAGCTGCGCCTTGGCCTTCTCGGCCTTCTCCTGGCTGCGCGCGGCCAGCAGCACCGGGTGCCCGGCCTTGGCGAACACCTCGGCGATGCCGGTGGCCATCGTCCCCGAGCCGCAGACGCCGACGGTGCGCACCGGCCGGCCCGGCACCTTCGGCCGGGCCGGCCCGGTGGCCGCGTCCACGGCCCGGGACGAGCCCGGCGCCTCGTAGGTGTAGAAGCCGCGGCCGGTCTTGCGGCCCAGCAGCCCGGCGGCGACCAGCTGGCCGAGGATCGGGGCGGGCGCGTGCAGGCGGTCCCGGGACTGCTCGTACATCGCCTCCAGCACGGTGCGGGCGGTGTCGATGCCGATCAGGTCGAGCAGCGCCAGCGGGCCCATCGGCAGGCCGCAGCCGAGCCGCATCGCGGCGTCGATGTCCTCCCGCGACGCGTACTTGGACTCGAACATCGCGGCGGCCTGGTTCAGGTAGGCGAACAGCAGGCCGTTCACCACGAAGCCGGCCCGGTCGCCGGCCGCCACCGGCTCCTTGCCGAGGTCGCGGGCGAAGGCGGCGGCGTCCTCGGCGGTCCGCGGGGAGGTCAGTACGGTGCGGACCACCTCGACCAGCTTCATGCCGTGCACCGGGTTGAAGAAGTGCAGGCCGAGCACCCGCTCCGGACGGGAGGTCGCGGCGGCGATCCGGGTCACCGACAGCGCGGTGGTGCCGGTGGCCAGCACGGTGGCCTCCGGGCAGATCCGGTCCAGCTCGGCGAAGACCTCCCGCTTCAGCTCCAGCTGCTCGGGCACCTCCTCGATCACCAGGTCCGCCCCGGCGGCGGCCGCCAGTTCGTGGCCGACGGAGATCCGGGCCAGCAGCCCGGTGCGCTCCTCGGCGGTCAGCCGCTCCCGGTCGACCGCGTGCGCGGTGGCCTCCTCGATCCGGGCCAGTGCCCGGGCGGCCGAGTCCTCGGTGGCCTCGATGCCGATCACCCGGCGGCCGCTCTTGGCGACCGCCACCGCGACGCCGGCACCCATCGTGCCGAGGCCGACGACGGCGACAGTGGGGAAGGGACGCTCCATCTGTCCTGACTCCTAGTCATGAAGGGCCCGCGCGTGCTCCGGCGGGCGCGCCGCCGCGCCCGGACGCGCGCCGGGGGCGGCCGCCGCCGGAGGAGGGTCCACGCGCGGGGGCTGGGGAGATGACGGGGTGCGGCGCATCCGGGCAGGGGCCGGTCCGCTCCGGCCGAACTGCGGGTGTGCCGTGGTGCTCAGGCGCTCGAAGGTGAAGGAAGCGGCTCTGATACGAGGAGGAACCCGGCCCGCCGCGGTCCGCGGCACCTGCCGGTGAAAGCGCACCGCGCGGGCGCCGGAGAAGCGGCGACCGCGGCCTGCCGCCGGTGCGGCTCCCGAAGCCCGGCGGAGGTGCGTGTCCGGCCACTGTAGCGAAGCTACTGATGAGTAGGAAGGGGGCGTGGGCGGAAAACCGTTCGGGGCCGCGGGCGGGCGTTCGCTAGGGTGATCGACGCGGGGGCGGCTCCGCGGCGTGCTTCCTTCTCACTCATCTGCAAAATGAACCCGAGTGCGCCCACTCTCCGCCCCCGCTTCGTCGTATCCACCGGGGGAAGAGCAGTGAAGAAGCAGAACGCCGTGGCGCCCGAGGCCGCACTGGACGCCTACCTGCTGCACCGCCACGGGATGGTCCGGGTCGAGCCCGGAGCCGGGCCCGACGAGCCCCTGCCGTGGTCCGCCCAGGGGCTGGTCGCCCTGGAGGCCGACCTCGTCCGGCGCGGCCACGTGCTCACCGCCCCGCTGCGCGCCGCGCTCGGCCGGCTGCGCCCGCTCGACCTCGCCGCGGCCGGCACCCGGCTGCTGCGCGGCATCGACGCGATGCTCGGCGCCGACCGCAGCCACACCCCGCTGTTCCGCCGCTTCCCCGAGGGCGTGCCCTCCCACGCCCACGCCGACTACTCCGCGCTCGTCCGCGGCTACCTCCTCTGCCAGGCGAGCCAGATCTGCCCGGTCTGCGAGCGCGACAGCCTGGAGGCCGGGATCGGCGCCCTCGCCCCCTGCGCCCACCTGCTGTGCGGCGACTGCTACCTGGAACTGGTCGAGAACGGCGGCGACCCCCACTGCCCGCTCTGCCGCACCCCGCTGGAGCGCAGGCGCCGCCTGTCCAACGACACCAGGGCCGCCCGCAACGCCGCCCGCGAACTGCGGGCCGGCCGGCAGCTCACGCCACTGCGCCAGGCCGGCCCCGAGGACGTGGGCCTCCTCGCCGCCACCGGGCTGGCCGCGCTGCTCGCCCGGCAGACCCCGCTGAGTCCGCAGGACCGCGAGGACCTCACCCTGCTGCTCCACCACGCCCCGGACGACCCGGCCGGCTGGCTGCCCGCCGAGATCCCCGTCCGGGAGACCCGCGCCACCGTGCTGGCCGCCCTGCTGCACCGCGACCGGGAGGCCGCCCGGCCGCTGCTGGCCGCCCACCTCACCACCGCCACCGACGTCCTGCGGCTGATCTGGGCGTGGTCCGGCGCCGAGCCCGACCTGCTGCCCGAGACCGCCCGCACCCTGCGCCTGCGCAACCTGCCCCGCCCGCTGCGCCGCGACCTGCTCGCCGTCCTGGACGCGTTCCCGGTCGGCACCCTCGCCGAGGACCTGCGCCGCCACCGCGAGCCCTGGCTGCGGGCCGGCGAACTGCTGCACCCGTACGAGCACCGCGCCCGCTTCCCGTACGCGGCGGCCGCGTTCGCGGTGGTCCGGCAGAGCGATCTCGACCTCCACGGCCTCGGCCCGCTGCTGCGCGAGGCGCCCGCCCCGCTGCGGGTGAGCGAGACGCCCGGCGGCCACACCCGGCTGACCGTGGAGACCTTCGCCGCCCGGGTCGAGCGCGCCCTCGGGCAGGGCGACCTGCCCGCCGCCGTCCGGCTGCTGGCCGGCCGTCCGGGCGAACTGGTGCGCCGACTGCACCACCTGCTGCGGGTCCACGCCGCCTGGCTGCCCGGCGAACCGCTGCCCGCCGAACTCGCCGAGGCGCTGCCCGGCGCCCTGCGCGCCGTCGCCCCCGGCCCGCTGCTCGGCGCGTACGGACGGCTGCGCGCGCCGCGCGAGTACGGCGAGCGGCGGCTGTACTTCCCGCGCGGCCGGGTCGCCTCGGCGCACGCCCGGGCCGACCGGGGCACGCCCGTCCCGGCCGCTCTCAGCGCGCCCGTCTGCGCCCTGATCGAGGCCGAACTGCTGCGCCGGGCCGGGCGGTCGGCCCACGGGCCGGAGCGCTACCAGGTGGCCGTACTGGACGCCGCGCTGGCCGACCTGGTCGTCCCCTTCGCCGAGCGTGCCAGCGCCAAGACCCTGGTCGCCGTGCCGCGCGGCAGCGTGCAGCGGATCCCGGACGGGCAGCGGCTGCGGCTGTTCCTGCACTGGACGCAGCGCCCGCACCAGCGGGTGGACCTCGACCTGTCGGTCGCCTTCTACGACGAGGAGTGGCAGTTCGTCGGCCTGTGCGACTACACCCGGCTGGTCACCGGGCCGCGGGCCGCCGTCCACTCCGGGGACTACACCAGCGCCCCGCCGCCGCACGGCGCCACCGAGTTCGTCGACCTCGACCTGCCGGCGCTGGGCGAGGCCGGCGCCCGGTACGCCGTGGTGGTGGTGTTCAGCTACAACGACATCCCGTTCGAGGACCTCACCGACGCCTTCGCCGGATTCATGGCCCTGACCCCGTCCGAGGCGGCCCGGCAGCGCAAGAGCGGCTTCCACCCCAAGGGCGTCCGCCAGCGCCTCGACCTCGCCGGGGACGCCAGGATCTGCGTGCCGATGATCGTCGACCTGCGGCGCCGCGACTACACCTGGACCGACCTCAACGCGGGCGCCGGCAGCGGGTTCCACAACCTCGACCGGCACCACGCCAGGATCGGCTCGCTGGCCGCCGACGTCCTGACGCACTTCGCCCCCGGCTCCCGGGCCACCCTCTGGGACCTCGCCTGCGCCACCGCCGCGGCGGGCAGCGACGAGGTGCTGGTCCGCGACCGGACCGGCCGCGGGCTCGACGTCTACCGGCGGGGCGCGGACGAGCCGGTGAGCGCCTTCGCCGAACGGCTGCGCGCCCGCCACGAGAGCGACCGGCGCACCGAGCTGCCGCCGGACGACACCGCCCGGCTGATCGCCGAACGCCTCGACGGCGCCCGGGCGTTCGCCGCCCTGGTGCACGCCGACGTGCCCGCGCCGGCGGAGGCGCGCGGGACGCTCTACCGGCTCTACCCGGGCCCGACCGACGCCGCCCCGGACACCCTGGAGCGGATCACCGCGGGGGAGTGGACGGCCAGGTTCGCCCCGAACGGGTGAACGGGTGAACACGGCCGCCAAGAGGACCACCCGATAGGGGAGTTATCCGACCCCGACCGGCGGGGCAGCATGGGGACATGACCACCGGAACCGCCACCGCCGGCCCCACCGCGCCCGGTCCCGACGAGCCGCCCGTCACCGCCGAACGGCTCGCCGCCGCCGCCGCGGCGGCCGTCGCGCTGCCATCGCGCGCCGACCGGGCCGAGCGCGCCGAGAAGGCCGTCGACCGGCTGCGCACCGAGGCCGTCGAGGCGGTGGCCGTCACCTGGGTGGACAACGCCGGCATCACCCGGGTCAAGGCCGTGCCGCTCGGCGGTCTGGTGCACGCCGCGCAGTGGGGCGTCGGCACCGCGCCGTGCTTCGACGTGTTCCTCGCCGACGACGCGATCACCACCAGCGCGATCATCGGCGGTCCCACCGGGGACCTCAGGCTCTACCCTCCTCCTCCTCGACGATCCAGTAGTGCGGGATTCCGGCCTCGGCGTACTTGCGGAACTTGAC
>NZ_JBIVVI010000434.1:0-6660 GCF_044757675.1 Kitasatospora sp. NPDC091257 | reverse complement strand
GGCGTTGAGGCGCGAGGTGAGGGCGGCCAGCTGGGCGCCGTAGGTGTCCAGGCCCTCGGCGGGGCCGCCGGGCAGGCCGGTGAGGCGGGGGAGCAGGTCGCCGAAGGCGTTCACCTCGCCGACCAGGGCGCGCCGCCAGCCGGCCGTGGGCAGCACGTCGACGCCGACCATCGGCGAGCCGGGGAAGCAGGCCGCCGCGCGCTCGGCCGTCTCCAGCAGGGCCGGCCAGGCAGGCCCCGCGGCCTCCCGGACCTGGTCGATGCTGCCCCGGGCGCCGCCGAGGTGCAGGTTGGTCATCGGCTGGGTGCTGGTGCGCACCACGGCGTGGGTGGCCCGGCCGGCGACCACCACGACCCGCAGGTCCGCCGAGCGCCCCGACTGCGAGGCCTTCGGGATCCACTGCTCGACGTGCAGGCCGTCCGGTGCCAGGCCGTCGACGATCGCGGCGACCTCCCGCTCGCCGCGGTAGCGGCGCACCCGCAGCGAGTTGTGCAGGCCGCCGTCGGTGAGCTCCACCGAGGTGGTGGCCTGCACTTGCCCGCGCGGCCCGAACTCCAGGGCCATCACCCCGGAGGCGGAGGAGCCGTGCGCCGGCTTGACGAAGACCCGGTGCAGGCCGGCCGCGGCGAGGCGCTCGCGCAGGTGCTCCCAGCCGGTGACCTCGCCGCCGAGCGCCCTGGGCACCGGCACCCCGGCCGCGGTGAGCAGCGCGTGCGCCCGGCGCTTGTCGAACATCACGGCGATCTCCTCCGGATCGCCGAGCAGCCGTACGCGGAGCAGCCGTACGCCGGGCCGGGCGGCCAGCCCGCGCAGCGCGGCCATGACCCCCGCGTACCAGACGGCCGTGCCCTCGACCCTGGTCGGCGCGTAGCCGGGGCCGAGCGCCGGGCCGCGCAGCAGCCGGTCGACCTCGGGCTCCTCGCCGGGCGACTCGATGCGCAGCAGGCCGTCCTCGGGCAGCCGGTACCGGCCGCGCAGCACGTCCAGCCAGGGCAGGACGGCGGGCTCGGGCAGTCCGGCGGCCCGGGCGGCGGCCGCGAACAGCGTCACCCGTCGGTGCCCCGGGTTGCCGAGGACGGTCAGTCGCACGGTCATCGCCTCCGTGTCCGGCTACTCGGAGACCGAGACGTAGCGGTCGTCCTCGTCGTCCATCTCGTCCGCCTCGGCGTCGCCGAGGTCGAGCTCGACCCCGGGCAGGGCCTCGTGCAGACGTTCCTGCATCGCGTCGCTCAGGTAGTGGTGGTGCAGGTCGAGGGAGCGCAGGTGGGTGAGCGGCTGGCCCTCCAGCAGGGTGGTGGCGCCCTCGTCGGAGAGCACGCCCATGGAGATGTCGAGCGACTCCAGCCGGGCCACCACGGGGGCGTGGGCGAGGGCGGCGGCGATCTCGTCCTGGAGTTCGCTGTTGGCCAGCCCGAGGTGGCGCAGCTTCGGCAGCCGGGAACCGTCCAGGAACGGTGCCAGGTCGTCCATCGTCGCGTCACCGCCGTACTCGTCCACGCCGAGCCAGAGGGTCAGGCGCTCCAGCGCGGGCAGTTCGGAGCCGGCCACCGCGCGCACCACGGTGGCCGGAAGGCCGCCGGACTCGAAGCGCAGGCTGGTCAGCCGGTCGTGCCGCACCGGCTCCAGGGCGAGGTCCGTGCCGCCGCGCACGGCCAGCGACCGCAGCCCGGGGAAGGCGTTCAGCAAGGGGGTGACGTCGTCCATCTCCAGCCAGGAGATCTCGCACTCGTCGAAGGTCACCTCGCCGAGGAACAGCGCCTCCAGGGCGGGCAGGCGCCGCGCCTCGGCCGTGACGGCCTCGACGGCGGAGCGTACGGACGTGTACCCGTCCTGCCACCAGGCGCCGATCACCACGGCGCGGACGCCCGCCGGGTCGACCTCCTCCAGGAAGGACTGCCAGAGCTGGACGAAGTCCTGCGTGGAGCCGTACTCGAGGGACAGCCGCCAGGCGACGGCGCCCGCGGCGGGCTGCGGCCGGGCGTCGTCGGGCGTGAACTCGTGGACCGGCAGCTCGTGGAAGCGTTCGATGTGGCGGGAGACGGTCATGGAGGATCCTGGTGGGTCGAGTGGTCGAGTGGTCGAGTGGTCGGACGGACGGACGGACGGACGGGTGCGTGCGAGAGGTGACGGTTACTCGGCCACGGCCACGTAGCGCCACCGGTCGTCGGGCTTGCCGGGCTCGGAGAGGTCGACCTCGACCCCGGTGAGGGCCTGGCGCAGGCGCTGCTGCATCTCCTCGGTCAGGTAGTGGTGGTGCAGGTCGAGGGAGCGCAGGTGGGTGAGGGGCTGGCCCTCCAGCAGGGCGGTGGCGCCCTGATCGGTCAGCACGCCCATGGAGAGGTTGAGCGACTCCAGCCCGGCGACGACGGGCGCGTGCGCCACGGCGGCCGCGATGTCGTCCTGGAACTCGCTGTTCTGGAGGCCGAGGTGGCGCAGCGAGGGGAAGCGGGTGCCGTCCAGGAACAGCGCGACGTCGGCCATCGTCGCGTCGCCGCCGTAGTTGTCCACGCCCAGCCAGAGCTCCAGCCGCTCCAGGGCCGGGAAGTCGCAGCCGGCCACCGAGCGCACGACCGAGCCCGGCAGGCCGCCGGCCTCGAAGCGCAGCGCCTTGAGCGCCTCGTGCCGCAGCGGCCGCAGGGCCAGACCGCCCTTGCCGTCCCAGTCCTGCGAGGCGCCGCGCACCACCAGCTCGGCCAGCCGCGGGAAGGCCGTCAGCAGCGGCGTGATGTCGCACTGCTGGATCCAGGAGATCTCGCACTCCTCGTAGGTGATGTCGCCGACGAACAGCGCGCGCAGGGCGGGCAGCCGGTCGGCGGCGGCGACGATCGCCTCCATCGGCTCCTGGAAGCCGTCCGGCTCGTCCGGGGCCCACTGGCCGATCACCAGGGCGGTGACCCGCTCGGTGTCGACGGCGCCGAGGAACTGCTCCCAGCGCTCGGCGAACGTCGCCTCGGACTCGTAGTCGAGCTTGACCCTCCAGGCGGCCGAGGCCGCGTCCGGCAGCTCGACGGCGCCGGATCCGCCCTTCTCCTCGGCCTCCTCCAAGGCCTCCACGAAGTCGAAGACGGGGAGACCGTGGAACCGCTCGATGTGGTCGTTGACAGTCATGCGCTGCTCCTCCGGGATCTGGGCCGAACAACTGTCTACCAGCCGGGACTGACAATCCGGCGGCCGGGTCGCCGCCCGGGCGCGTTGTCAGACCCTTGCTCTATGTTCGGTTCCTGGCTCCGGAGAGTGACCGCGGCAGACGCGGTGGAGCCGTGGGTCCCGGCGTCCGCCGGGGTCCGGCCGTACGGCGAGGGAGGACTGATGTACCGCCAGGGCGATGTGCTGATCGTGCCGGTCGAGGAGAGCGCGGTGCCGCCGCGGGTGGCGGGGCTGGCCGTGCAGCCCCGGGACGGGCGGGGCCGGATGGTGCTGGCGCTCGGCGAGGTCACCGGGCACGCCCACGCCGTGGTCGGCCCCGGCGAGCTGCGCCGCGAGACCGGGCCGTTCGGCGCGGGCTGGCTGCACCTGCCCGAGGGCGGCCGGGTGGTGCACGAGGAGCACGCGGCGATACCGCTGCCCAAGAGCTGGTACCGGGTGGTCCGCCAACGCGAGTACGCGCCCGGCGCGGTGCGGGTGGTCGCGGACTGACGACCGCTCCGCCCGCCGTACGGGGGCGGCACGAGGGCAGGGCACGAGGGCAGGGCGCGGCCGGGGCCGCGGCACGGGAACGGGAACGGACGGCCGGGCGGGGAGCCCGGCCGGGAACGGAGCAGGGATGGAAACGGTGATCCACGACGAGGCCCACGGCGACCGGGCGCAGGCGCGGGAGCTGCCCGGGCCGGCCGAGGCGACGGCCCGTTGGCGGGCGGCCGGGGCGGCCACCGGGCCGGGGGACAGGGCGGCGGCCGAGCGTGCCGTCCGGGCCGCCTACCGGGCGGCCGGACTGCCCGAGCCCGCGGCCGTCCGCTGGTTCGGCTCGCCGCTCGCCGCGACCGAGGCGGCCCTGGAGCTGCGGGCCGCCGGCGCACAGAGCGTGCGTGAGGCCGTGCGCACCCGGCCCTGGGAGGAGGCCCGCCGACGGGCCGTCGAGCAGGTCGGCACCAGCGGGTGGGCGGGCCACTGGGCGCTCACCGGTGGCGAGCTCGGACCGGTCACCACCCCGCTCGCCGACCGACTGCGCAACGCCGTGCTCGACCGGCTCGCCCCCGAGACCGACCGGGAGGCCGACGCCGCCGTGGCCGAGGAGGCACGGGACCGTCGCACCACCGTCCGGCTCGCCCTGCTGGACGCCGTGCGCGGTCAGCACGACGCGCCGTGGTTCGCCGCCTTCGAGGCCGCCGGGTCGAGCGCCGACGCCGTCGCACCGCTCGCCGAACTGGCCAGGGAGGCCGGCTGGTGGTGGCCGTACCGGGAGGTGGCCCTGCTCAGCGAGCGGCCGGCCGTCCTGCACCGCGACGAGGCCGGACGGCTCGACCGGGCGGACGGGCCCGCCCTGGAGTACGCCGACGGCTTCGCCCTGCACGCCTGGCGCGGCATGCCCGTCCCGCCGGAGTTCCTGGCAGGCCTGGCCGAGGTGACCGTCGAGCGGATCCGCGCCGAGGAGAACGCCGAGCTGCGCCGGGTCCTGCTGGAGCACTACGGCTACGAGCGCTACCTGGCCGACTCCGGCGCCGAGCCCGTCCACCGGGACGAGACCGGGGTGCTCTGGCGGATCGTCCTGCCCGACGACGAGCCGGTGGTGATGGTCGAGGTGGTCAACTCCACCCCCGAACCGGACGGCACCCACCGCACCTACTGGCTGCGCGTCCCCCCGAGCACCCGCACCGCGCGAGCCGGGGTCGCCTGGACCTTCGGCATACCCGAGAGCGCCTACCACCCGCAGCGCGAGACCTGATCCAGGCTGCCTCCAGCCATCCGGAGCGGGCCCCTGAGCTGCGCGTGTTGACCCTCAGCCCACGTCAGGCCGCACGGTGGGGCGCAGCGAACGAACGGATGATCGGAGGGACGCACGAGCTGGTCGGTGGGCCAGGTCTCCGGCTTCGCCGGTGTCACGATCCGGACCTTGCACTACTACGACCGGTCCGGGCTGCTCGCGCCCAGTGAGCGCAGCCCGGCCGGCTACCGGCTCTACAGCGGCGCGGACCTCGCCAGGCTCCAGCAGATCCTCTTCTACCGGGAGCTCGGCTTCCCGCTCGACGAGATCGCCGACATCCTGGCGGACCCGCGGGCCAACGCGCTCGACCACCTGCTGGCGAGGCGGCAGGCCCTCACCGACCAGATCGGCCGCCTGCAGAAGCTGGTCGACGTCGCCGAGCGGGCCATCGAGGTCCAGCGCACCGGGGTCGAGCTGACGCCGCAGGAGCGCTTCGAGGTCTTCGGGGACGTGGTCTTCGACCTCAGCTACGCGGCCGACGCCCACCTCAGGTGGGGCGAGCGGGACAGCCACCAGGAGGCCCTGGCCCGCGCCGCCACCCACTCCAAGGAGGACTGGCAGCAGCTGATGGCGGAGGCCGCCGAGTGGCGCGGCCGGCTGCTGGAGGCCTTCGACGCGGGGCTGCCGGTCGACCACCGGACGGTGCTGGACCTCGCGGAGCGGCACCGGCAGCACATCACCCGGTGGTTCACACCCTGCCCGCCGGAGATGCACTGCCGGATCGCCGACGACTACGAGGCGGACGCCCGGGCCTTCGCCCTGGTCGTCCCGCCGGCCGACCAGCGCCCGGGCCTGGCCGGCTACCTCCGTGCGGCCATCGGCGCCAACGCCGAGCGGCGCGACGCGAACGACCTCGACGGCAACGACGGCAACGAGGGCAACGACGTCGACGGCGACGATGTCGACGGGGCGGCCCGATGAGGATCCTCGTCATGGCCGCCGGATCGTACGGCGACGTCGCCCCCTACACCGGGCTCGGGGCGTACCTGCGCGGTGCGGGGCACGAGGTCGCGCTCGCGGCGCCCGAGGCCTTCCGCGAGCTGGTGGCCGGCAGCGGCCTCGACTTCCGGCCGCTCCCGGTCGATCCACGCGGCGCGGGCGCCGGGCCCGCACGCGGGCGCTCCGAACTGCTCGCGCGGGCCGCGGCGTTCATCGGGCAGCTGGGCGACGGGCTCGCGGACGCCACCGCACCCGGCGCCGATCTGCTCCTGCTGAGCACCACCACCGCGCCGCTGGGCTGGCACCTCGCGGAGGCGATGGACGTTCCCAGCCTGGGGGTCTACCTGCAACCCACGCTGCCGACACGGGAGTTCCCTCCGGTCGTCGGGGGCGGCCGCTCGTTGGGGAGCTGGGGCAACCGGGCGGCGGGGGCGCTCGGCCAGCGGGTCGTCGATCGTCTGCACGCCGAGGCCGCCCGCCGGATGCGGTGGCGGCTCGGACTCCCGGCGCTCTCCCAGACCGCGCGCCGGCGGGCCGTGGAACGGGAGCGCTGGCCGGTGTTGCACGGCTTCAGTCCGACCGTCGTACCGCGCCCGGCCGACTGGCGGGAGGGGCTGCGGGTGGTCGGCAACTGGTGGCCGTACGTGCCGGACGACCGCCGTCTCCCGGCCGAGGTCGAGGACTTCCTGCGGGAGGGACCGCCACCGGTGTTCATCGGCTTCGGCAGCATGGCGGCCGGGCAGGGCGAGCGGCTGAGCACCCTCGCGGTGGAGGCCCTGCGGCGGGCGGGCGTCCGGGGG
>NZ_JBIVVI010000433.1:0-6670 GCF_044757675.1 Kitasatospora sp. NPDC091257 | reverse complement strand
GGAGGCGCGGAGAATCGGGGCATGACTGCTCCGGGCCGCCCCCTTCTCGTGCGCAGGCTGCACGTGGACCTGGGGCGGGTGTGGGCGGACGGGTGTCGCCGCGAGTGGGTTCCGACAACCGACCGCAGGCAGCACCGGCCCCAGGAGTGTGTCCGTCCATGGCTCTCACCTTCCACTGGTTCCTCCCCACCAACGGCGACAGTCGGCTGATCGTCGGCGGCGGGCACGGCTCCACGCCCGGCGCCGCCGGGTCGGACCGGCCGCCGGGCATCGGCTACCTCGGCCAGATCGCCCGCAGCGCCGAGCAGTTGGGCTTCGAGGGCGTGCTCACGCCGACCGGGGCCTGGTGCGAGGACGCCTGGCTGACCACCGCGATGCTGAGCCAGGTGACCGAGCGGCTGAAGTACCTGGTGGCGTTCCGGCCCGGGCAGATCAGCCCGACGCTGGCCGCGCAGATGGCCGCGACCTACCAACGGCACTCCGGTGGACGGCTGTTGCTCAACGTGGTGACCGGCGGGGAGTCCGCCGAGCAGCGCGCCTTCGGGGACTTCCTGGACAAGGACGCCCGGTACGCGCGGACCGGGGAGTTCCTGGACATCACCCGACGGCTCTGGGCGGGGGCGACGGTCGACCACCACGGGCCGCACCTGCGGGTCGAGGGCGCACGGCTGAACCGGCTGCCGGACCCGGTGCCGGCGGTGTACTTCGGTGGTTCCTCCCCGGCCGCCGGCGACGTCGCGGCCCGGTACGCGGACGTCTACCTGACCTGGGGCGAGCCGCCCGCCCAGGTCCGGGAGAAGATCCGCTGGATCCGTGAACTGGCCGCCGCCCGGGGCCGGACCGTCCGGTTCGGCATCCGCCTGCACGTGATCACCCGGGACACCGCCGCACAGGCCTGGGCGGAGACCGAACGGCTGCTCGCCGCGATGGACCCGGCCCGGGTGCGGCAGACCCAACGGGCGCTCGCCGAGAGCGAGTCGGAGGGGCAGCGCCGGATGCTCGCGCTGCACGGCGGCTCCGCGCAGCGGCTGGAGGTGTACCCCGGCCTGTGGGCCGGCGTCGGCCTGCTGCGCGGCGGCGCCGGGACGGCACTGGTGGGCAGCCACCGGGAGGTCGCGGACCTGATCTGCGAGTACCACGCGCTGGGCATCGACGAGTTCGTGCTGAGCGGAATGCCGCACCTGGAGGAGGCGTACTGGTTCGGGGAGGGCGTGCTCCCGCTGCTCGCCGCCCGCAACCTGTGGGACCGCCCGTGACGCCTGGGGCCGGGGCGGGCCGGGCGGCGCGGCCGGGACGCCCCGGGGCTCCGTCCGACCGATCGCGGCCGGCAAATCGCTGGTCAAGCGCCCTCACCGGACCGAGAATTCATGGCATGACCCAGCAGCCCCTGCTCCTGCTCGACGTGGACGGACCGCTCAATCCCTACGCCGCGCCGAAGCGGAGGCCCGAGGGCTACGCCACCCACCGGCTGCGCCCCTCCTGGTGGGTGGCGAAGCAGGAGCACCTGGCGGCGGTCCAGGCCCGGCAGGCGACGCGCGCCAAGCACGCCAGGCCGCCCGCCGTCCGGGTCAAGCCGCTGCGGGTCTGGCTCAACCCGTCCCACGGCGAGGCGCTGCTGGCGCTGCCGTACGAACTGGTGTGGGCCACCGGCTGGATGGGCGAGGCGAACACCCACATAGGCCCGCACATCGGCCTGCCCGAACTGCCGTACATCCGCTGGTCCGACCTGTTCGGGGTGGATGCGGACGGGCTGCACTGGAAGACCAGGGACGTGGTCGCCTGGGCCGCCGGACGCCCGTTCGTCTGGGTGGACGACGAACTCGGCCCGCAGGACGAGGAGTGGATCGCCGCCCACCATCCCGGGCGGGCGCTGGCCCTGCACGTCAACCCCCGGATCGGTCTGCTGGCCGAGGACTTCGCCACGCTACGGGATTGGGCGGAGGGGTGTGCCGTTCCGGGGGCGTGAACGCAGAAGGGTGGGGCGCGCGGAGTGTGAACGGTCGGGCGGAATGCGCCGTGCGCCCCGTTGTGCTCGGGGCGCCGCCCTTTCTACCGTCCCGTCATGACCATTCTCACGGAGCCCATCGGCAGCATCCCCCGGCCGAGCACCCTGCTGAACGCCCTGACCGAACACGCCGAAGGGCGGCTGTCCGACGCCGACCTGAAGAAGCTGCAGGACGAGGCCACCGCCGACACCCTGGCCAGGCTGGCGGAGCTCGGCTGCCCCGTCCTGGTGGACGGCGAGCAGGCCAAGCCGAGCTTCGTCACGTACCCCCTCGCCGGTCTGACCTCCCTCGCCGGGGACGGCGCCGTCATCCCCTTCGCCGACGGGCACACCCGGCAGCTGCCGCGGCTGACCGCCGGACCCTTCCGGTACCGCGTCCGTGCCGAGACCTATCTGCGCGAAGCCCTGCGCCACACCTCGCAGCCCGTCAAGCAGGCCGTCATCGCACCCTCCGCGCTCAGCCTGCTCTACCCGGCCGGCGGCATCGACGGGTACTCGCGCGAGAACTTCCTGAAGGACCTGGCCGACGAGGCCGAGGCCGACATCCGCGGCTGCCTGGACGCGGGCGCCCACGTCGTCCAACTCGACTTCACCGAGGCCAGGTTGTCGCTCAAGCTGGACCCGTCGGGCAGCCTGCTGGACGACTTCGTGGCCCTCAACAACCAGGTGCTCGACCGGTTCACCGAGGAGGAGCGGGCCCGCCTCGGCGTGCACACCTGCCCGGGCGGGGACCAGGACTCCACCCACAGCCTGGACGTCGACTACGCCGAGCTGCTGCCGAAGCTCTTCCGGCTCAAGGTCGGCAACTTCTACGTGCAGCTGGCGAGCGAGGCCGACCCCGACCGCGTGCTCGCCGTCATCGCGGATCAACTCCGCCCCGGAATCCGGGTGTTCGTCGGGGTGACCGACCCGATCGACCCCAGGGTGGAGAGCCCGGAGGAGGTGCGCGACCGAGTGCTGGCCGCGGCCCGGCACATCCCGGTCGACCAGCTCGGCACGACCGACGACTGCGGATTCTCGCCGTTCGCCGACGACGCCTCCACCTCGCGGGACACCGCCTTCGCCAAGATCGCGGCCCGGGTGAAGGGCACCGCCATGGCGGCGGAGGCGCTCGGGCTCCAGTAGCGCTCGCCGCGTCGGTGGGGGCTGAGCTGTTTGTGCGCGTCGGGCCGGCTGGTTGCCTGGCCGGCCGTCCGTCCGTCCGCCCGTCCGCCCGTCCGCCCGTCCGGCCTGATGGGCGGGCGGACGGGCGGCGGGAGGGCGATGGTGCCGCGCCGGTCAGGCCGAACCGAGCACGGCCTCAAGGGCATTGAGGAATCGGTCGGTGGTCTCCTCGTCCCGGACGGCGATCCGCAGCCACTCCTCACCCAGCCCCGGGAAGGTGTCCCCGCGCCGGACGGCGAAGCCGTGCTCGCGCAACCGCTGCCGGACGGTCGCCGCATCCGGCAGTCGGACCAGGACGAAGGAAGCGGCCGGCTCGCCGTACAGCCGCACCGACGGGAAGGCGGCCAGGCCCTTCACCAAGTGCTCGCGCCGGAGCGCCAGTTCGGCCGCGGCCAGCTCGGCCTCGGCGAGCGCCGCCGGGCCACTGCACACCTCGGCGGCGGCCAGCGCCGGGGTGGAGACCGGCCAGAGCGGCTGGGCGGCGCCGAGGTCGGCGATCAGCGGTGCGGGCCCGAGCACATAGCCGATCCGTAGTCCGGCCAGCCCCCAGGTCTTGGTGAGGCTGCGCAGCACGACGACCCGGCCCGGCAGATCCCGGACGGAGGCGAGGGACTCCCGCTCGCCCGGCACGGTGTCCATGAACGCCTCGTCCACCACCAGGGTGCGCCCGGGCCGGGCCAGCGCGGCGACGGCCTCGGCGGGGTGCAGCACGGAGGTCGGGTTGGTCGGGTTGCCGAGGACGACCAGGTCCGCCTCCTCGGGGACGGCGCCCAGCCGGAACCCGTCCTCGGGGGAGAGCAGCACCCGGTGCACCCGGTGCCCGGCGTCCCGCAGGGCCGCCTCGGGCTCGGTGAACTGCGGGTGCACCACGACGATGTGATGCGAAGTCAGAACCCTTGCCAGCAGGACGAAGGCCTCCGCGGCCCCCGAGGTGAGCAGCACCTCCTCGACCGGGCGGGCGTGCCGGGCGGCCACCGCGGCGCGAGCGGCGCTCCGGTCGGGGTAGGCGGCGAGGTCGCCGAGGGTGGCCGCGAGGTGCTCGCGCAGCCACGCCGGGGGAGTGCCGGTGCGGACGTTGACGGCGAGGTCGACCAGGCCGAGCCCGTCGGCGCGTACCTCGGCGTCGCCGTGGTGGCGCAGGTCGGGTTCGGGGGCGGTCACGCGGGGTCTCCTTGCGGGTGCTTCGGGTTTCGGGCGACTCAGGTGGCTCAGGTGGCTCAGGTGGTTCGGCTGGTGCCGGTCGGGGCTGATGGTGCCGGCTGTGCGGCCGGGGTCGGTGTCGGTGCCGGGGCCGGTGCCGGTGGTCAGGGGCGGTGGCGGCGGGTCCGCGTCCACGTCGAGCGGTGCGAGGCGTCCGCGCGCCGCCGTCCGGGCGATCGCGACCGTGGCCCGCGCCGACTTCCGCTTGGTGACCACGAGCCGGCCGCCCGGCGCGCTCGCCAGTGCCGCCGCCTCGGCCACGCTCGCGGTGCCGACAGCCGTACCGACGGTGGCGGAGGGGTTCGGCACCGGCACGCCCGCCAGTACCTCGGGCGGGTGCTCGTCCACGGGCACCCCCGCGAGGTGGTCGGCCGCCCAGCGCACCGCCGGGTGGTTTGCCCTGCCCGTCACGGTGGCCAGCCGGGCCACGGCGGATGGCGTCAGGCCGGCCTCCCGGAGGGTGTCCGTGAGCAGTCGCAGGACCTCGGTCCGTTCGGCGCCGCTGCTCGCGCCGATCCCCACCACCAGAGTGCGGGGGGCGCCGGCGACCGGTTCGCTCACGTGCCGCACCTTTCGTCCCGAACTCCGGTGATCCCACCACGCCCGGCCGGAACGGGTCAATCGCGGTGGGTGTGACGTCCGACGCCGGTCCGCCGTCCGCCCCGGGGCCGCCGCGGCGCGGCAGCTGTTCGCCTGTTCTTCATCTGCGTTGTGCGGTACACGACACCACGGCGCTCCTACTGTTCTCGGCGCTCCCGCCCAGGAATCCCCGACCTCCGGAGGACCCCATGGCCTTCGCACGACTGCGCGCCCCCGGAACCCTCGCCCCCGGCAGCCGTCCCCGGCCCCGTCTCCGGCCGCGCTCCGCGGGCGCCGTCGGCCGCACCGGAATCCGGAACTGACGGCCGTGTACGTCGCGGACTCGCGCAGCTCGAAGGCCCCTGTCGGGCCGTCCCCCGCCGGGCCGACCCCCGACGGCCCGTCCCCCGCCGGGCCGACCACCGCCGCGCCGGCCGTGGGCCCGGTGCGGCGGGGCGCCGTGCCCGGGGCGGTGGTCGCCCTCGGTGCGGTCAGCCTGGTCACCGACATCTCCTCGGAGATGGTCACCGCCGTCCTCCCGCTCTACCTGCTCACCGGTCTCGGCCTCTCCCCGCTCGGCTTCGGTCTGCTCGACGGCATCCAGAACGGCTTCAGCGCACTGGTCCGGCTGGTCGGCGGCCACCTCTCCGACCGCCGCGGCCGCGACGGCGCGGCTCGCCACAAGACCGTCGCGGCCGTCGGGTACGGGCTGTCCGCGCTGTGCCGGCCGCTGCTGCTGTTCGTCCACACCGTGCCGCTGATCGGTGCCGTGATCGCCGTCGACCGCACCGGCAAGGGCCTGCGCACCGCCCCCCGGGACGCGATGATCTCGCTTGCCACCGAACCCGCCCACCGCGGCCGGGCGTTCGGGGTGCACCGGGCGATGGACACGGCCGGCGCCCTGCTCGGGCCGCTCACCGCGTTCCTGGTGCTGCGGCTGGCCGGCGGCCCGCTGCTCGCCGACGGCGGCGAGCGGCACGGCTACGACGCGGTGTTCGCGGTCAGCGCGTGCGTCGCGGCGCTCGGGGTGCTGATCCTGCTGCTGTTCGTGCCGAACCGGCAGCAGGCTGACGACTTGTCGACTTCCGCCCCCTCACTGCGCGACAGCCTCACCCTGCTGCGGCTGCCGGGGCTGCGCCGGCTGACGCTCTGCGCCGTCCTGCTCGGCCTCACCACCGTCAGCGACTCCTTCCTCTACCTGCTCGTCCAGCGCCGGCTGGACCTGCCCGTCGGCCTCTTCCCGCTGCTGCCGCTGGGCACCGCCGCCGCCTTCCTGCTGCTCGCCGTCCCGCTCGGCGCGCTCGCCGACCGGATCGGCCGCCACCGGCTCTTCCTCGCCGGGCACGGGGTGCTGCTGCTCGCGTACGGGCTGCTGCTGTCACCGCTGCGCGGGCTGCCGGCGGTGCTCTGCGTGCTGGTGCTGCACGGGACCTTCTACGCGGCCACCGACGGCGTGCTCGCCGCCGCGGCCGCCGACGCCGTACCCGCCGAGCAGCGCGGCGCCGGACTCGCCCTGGTCGGCACCGGACAGGCACTGGCCCGGTTCGCCTGCTCGCTGCTGTTCGGCGCGCTGTGGGGGGTGGTCGGCGGCCCGGCGGCGCTGGGCTGGTCGGCGGGGGCGCTGGCGCTGTGCGTGCTCGGCGCGGCGGCGGTGCTGCGCCCGTCCGGGCCCGCCGCGGGATAACCTGACGAATGTGGAAGACCCCGCGGTGGCGAACCCCG
>NZ_JBIVVI010000432.1:0-6675 GCF_044757675.1 Kitasatospora sp. NPDC091257 | reverse complement strand
CCGCAACACCGCCGACGACCGCTCAGGCCGGGGGACCGGTGGGGGCCATGATGCGGCGTCGAGACGGTACGGGTACGCCCTTTACCGAATCATGGTCGAACATTGGCGTTCGAATGGTGGGTACGCTGCGACCCGTTCACCCGGCGTCCGTGCGCGATCAACGTGCCGCTGGAAGAGTCCCGCGCATGGATATCCCCAACATGGGCGTGCCGGCCAAGCTTGCCGACCGCATGAGCATGGCCGAGCAGCACGAGTACCTGCGGGCCCGTTTCTCCCGCCGCCGGATGCTGCGCGCCGGTGCCGTGACCGTGGGCGCCGTCGCCGTCGGCGGCGCTCTGGGCAGCGGGACGGCCTTCGCCGCCCCGGCCGGCCCGCAGCTGCTGACCGGTGGCACGACCAGCGGCATCGACGGCGCGCTGGTCGCGCCGACCGGCCGTCACCTCCAGTTCGGCCCCGAGCCGGACACCCAGTTCCGCGTCTCCTGGCAGGTGCCGGCCCCGGTCAAGAAGCCGTTCCTGCGCTTCGGGAAGACCCCGTGGGAGCTGAGCCACAAGGTCCAGGCCGAGGTCCGCGCCCTGCACACCCCGGCGCTGACCCCGAACAGCCAGCCGGTGGACCAGTACTACCTGCACGTGGCGCTGGAGGACCTGCGCCCCGACACCACCTACTACTACGGTGTCGGCCACGAGGGCTTCGACCCGGCCTCGCAGCAGCAGATCTCCACCCTGCACACCTTCCGCACCGCGCCCTCCCGCGACCACCGCTGGGGCAAGGTGTACGAGCCGTTCACCTTCACCGCCTTCGGCGACCAGGGCGTCAGCGCGCACGCGGCCGGCAACGACCACATCATCAAGGCCCAGAACCCGGCCTTCCACCTGCACGCCGGCGACATCTGCTACGCCGACCCGGCCGGTTCCGGCACCGACCCGGACAAGTCCGTCTTCAACGCGAAGACCTGGGACGACTTCCTGGTGCAGACCGAGACGGTCGCCGCCGAGATCCCGTGGATGGTCGCGTACGGCAACCACGACATCGAGGCCTGGTACTCGCCGAACGGCTACGGCGGCGAGAACGCCCGCTTCTTCCTGCCGAACAACGGCCCGGACCCGCGCGCCGTCCCCGGCGTCTACACCTTCCGCTACAAGAACGTCGGCGTCGTCTCGCTGGACGCCAACGACGTCTCCTACGAGATCCCGGCCAACCTGGGCGTCTCGGCGAACAAGCAGACCAAGTGGCTGGAGCGCACCCTCAAGGACCTGCGCAACGACGAGACCGTCGACTTCGTCGTGGTCTTCTTCCACCACTGCGCCTTCTCCACCACCGTCGCGCACGCCTCCGAGGGCGGTGTCCGCGAGGCCTGGGTGCCGCTGTTCGAGAAGTACCGGGTGGACCTGGTCATCAACGGCCACAACCACATCTACGAGCGCACCGACGCGATCCTCGGCAACAAGGTCTCGAAGCAGGTGCCGAGCGGCGCCACCATCGAGCCGGCCAAGGACGGCGTGGTCTACGTCACCGCGGGTGCGGCCGGCCGCAGCCTGTACAAGTTCGACGTGCCGGACACCTACGAGGGGCACGAGAACCACCAGGACGAGGTCAAGACCTACTACTGGAGCAAGGGCAGGGTGAAGACCCCCGAGACCATCCAGTGGTCGCGGGTGCGCTACACCGGCTACTCCTTCATCAAGGTCGACGTCACCCCGAAGCACCTGGGCCAGAAGTCGGTCATGAAGGTCACCGCGCTGGCCGAGGACGGCACGCAGATCGACAACTACACGATCCTGCGCACGGTCGGCGAGGGCTGGGACTCGAACCGCGACGACGACGGCCAGGGCGGCGGCTGGGGCTGGTAGTCCCCGAGCGGCCGGCGCTCCCCGGACGCGCCCGACGGGCCCCGGCGGTGAGGGAGGACCTCAGCGCCGGGGCCCGTACATGATGACGCCGACCCCGGCCAGGCAGACCAGCGCGCCCAGCACGTCGTAGCGGGTCGGCCGGAAGCCGTCCACGGCCACGCCCCACAGCAGCGAGCCGGCCACGAACACCCCGCCGTACGCGGCCAGCACCCGGCCGAAGTCGCTGTCCGGCTGCAGGGCGGCGACGAAGCCGTACGCGCCGAGCGCCACCACCCCCAGGCCGGCCAGCCACCACGGCCGCTGCTCGCGCACGCTCTGCCAGACCAGCCAGCAGCCGCCGATCTCGGCGACGGCGGCGAGGGCGAACAGGGCGACGGAGCGAAGGACGGTCATGCGGCCGAGCCTAGGGCGTCAGCTCTGGCGGTACGTGGCCAGGAAGCGCCCGATCCGGTTGACGGCCGTCTCCAGGTCGTCGGCCCGGGGCAGGGTGACGAAGCGGAAGTGGTCCGGGCGCGGCCAGTTGAAGCCGGTGCCCTGGACGACGTGGATCTTCTCGCGCAGCAGCAGGTCCAGCACGAACCGTTCGTCGTCGACGATCCGGTGCACCGCCGGGTCCAGCCTGGCGAAGGCGTACAGCGCGCCCTTGGGCTTGACGCAGCTGACGCCGGGGATCTCGTTGAGCGCCTTGACGGCGATGTCGCGCTGCTCGGTGAGCCGGCCGCCGGGCAGCACCAGGTCGTTGATGGACTGGTGGCCGCCGAGCGCCGCCTGCACGGCGTACTGGGCGGGCACGTTGGGGCACAGCCGCATGCCGGAGAGCATGGTCAGGCCCTCCAGGTAGTCGGTGGCGTGCTGCCGGGGGCCGGAGACGACCAGCCAGCCGCTGCGGAAGCCGGCCACCCGGTAGGACTTGGAGAGGCCGTTGAAGGTGAGGGTCAGCACGTCGTCGGCCAGGGCGGCCAGGCAGTGGTGCTCGGTGCCGTCGTAGAGGATCTTGTCGTAGATCTCGTCGGCCAGCACCATCAGGTGGTGGCGGCGGGCCAGGTCGAGGATGCCCTCCAGCAGTTCCTTCGGGTAGACGGCGCCGGTGGGGTTGTTGGGGTTGATGACGACGATCGCCTTGGTGCGGGCGGTGATCTTGGCGGCGATGTCGTCCAGGTCCGGGTACCACTCGGCCTCTTCGTCGCACAGGTAGTGCACGGCCTTGCCGCCGGCCAGCCGGACCGCGGCCGTCCAGAGCGGGTAGTCGGGCATCGGCACGAGGACCTCGTCGCCGTCGTCCACCAGCGCGGTGACGGCCATCTGGATCAGCTCGGAGGCGCCGTTGCCGAGGTAGACGTCGTTGACGGTGACGCCCTGGACCCCGCGCTGCTGGTAGTACTGCACCACCGCCCGGCGGGCCGGCAGGATGCCGCGCGAGTCGCTGTAGCCGTGCGCCTTGGGCAGGTTGCGGATGATGTCCTGGATGATCTCCTCGGGCGCCTCGAAGCCGAACGGGGCCGGGTTCCCGGTGTTCAGCCGCAGCACGCTGTGCCCGGCCTCCTCCAGGGCGTTGGCCTGGTCGACCACCGGGCCCCGGATCTCGTAGCACACGTCATTCAGCTTGCTGGACTGTCGAAACTCCATCTGCGGCCTCCCGACCGTCACCACCGCTCCGTTGCTTCAGCTTTGTTCTACCAAGTGTGTACTTGGAAAGTCCAACCTCTTGGCTATGCTGATCCACATGTCACGCCGAAGCTACGACCAGTACTGCGCCGTCGCCCGCGCCCTGGACGCGGTGGGGGAGCGCTGGAGCCTCCTGATCGTCCGTGAGCTGCTCGGCGGCCCGCGCCGCTACACCGACCTGCACGCCGACCTGCCCGGCGTCTCCACCGACATCCTGGCCGCCCGGCTCAAGCAGCTGGAGGCGGAGGAGCTGGTGACCCGCCGCCGACTGGAGCGGCCCGCCAACGCGACGGTCTACGAACTGACCGGGCGGGGCCGTGAACTGCGCCCGGTCGTCGAGGCGCTGGGGGAGTGGGGGCTGGCCGCCCTCGGCGAGCAGCGGCCCACCGACGCCGTGCGCGAGCACTGGTTCACGCCCCGCGGGGCGGAGGAGCCCGCGGCGGTCGCGGCCGGCTGACGACCGCGGGCGTGCCCGGTCGCCCGGACGGGGCGGCGGCAAGGCCCCCGTCGCCGACCGCCGCCCCGTGTGCCCTCAGTGTGTTCCGGGCCGATCAACGAACGATCGGCGTGCGATGAGCGCCGGGGCCCGTCGCCGCCCCGGACGGGCACGCACGTACGATCGTCGGATCGTCGGACCGCCGGAGTCGTTCCAGGAGAGCGGAGGCCAGCCCGTGCCCACCCCCTACCGCAGCTATGTCGCCGTCGGCGACTCCTTCACCGAGGGCATGGGGGACGACCTGCTGCCGGACGGTCACTACCGGGGCTGGGCCGACCGGGTCGCCTCGGCACTGGCCGCCGAGCGCACCGACGCGCAGCCCGCGGACGCCGGCTTCCGGTACGCCAACCTCGCCGTCCGCGGCAAGCTCATCGGCCAGATCCACGACGAGCAGCTCGCCGCCGCCACCGCGATGGGGGCCGAGCTGGTCACCCTGGCCGGCGGCCTCAACGACGTGCTGCGCCCCGGCTGCGACATCGACGCGGTCGAGCGGCTGCTCGGTCGCTGCGCCGCCGGGCTGCGCGCCACCGGCGCCACCGTCGTGCTGTTCACCAGCACCGACCCCACCCGGCGCATGGCCGGCAGCGCCCGGCTGCTGCCCGCCATCCTGCGGATGAAGGCCTTCGTCCAGGAGCTGGGCCGGCAGGACGGCTTCGCCGTGGTCGACCTGTTCTCCGCGCCCTGCTTCGACGACCGCCGGCTGTGGGCCGAGGACCGCCTGCACCTCTCGTCCGAGGGCCACCGCCGGGTCGCCGCGGGAGTGCTGGAGGCGCTCGGCCGCCCCGCGGCCTTCGACTGGCGCGCCCCGCTGCCCGCCGCCGCCCCGGCCGGCCGCGCCGAGCGGCTGCGCGAGGACGCCCGCTGGCTGGGCACCCACCTCGGCCCGTGGATCGGCCGCCGCCTCACCGGCCGCTCCTCCGGCGACGGCCGCCCGGCGAAGCGGCCGGAGCTGCTGCCGTACCGCTGAGGCTCGCTACTCCTCGGCGCCGGCGCCCGGCGCGTCGAGGACCAGGCTCGCCATCGGGGCGTGGGTGGTCCAGCCCATCGCCTCGTAGAGCGCCTGTCCCTCCGGCGTGCCGACCAGTACGCCGGTGTGCGCGCCCCGCTCGTGCGCGGCGGACTGGAGCGTTCGCATCACCAGGACGCCCAGGCCCCGGCGGCGGTGCTCGGGCACGGTGGTGATCTGGTCCGGTACGGCCACCGGGCCGGCCAGGCCCGCCTGGCCGCGCGCGGCGAGGTGCCCGTCCCCGGTGCGCACCAGCGCCCGGAGGACCCCGCCCCGCTCCCAGGCGGTCACGGTGTACCCGGCCGGGACCTCGGGCCGCTCGGCGACGAGCGGCACGCTCATCAGGAAGCCCGGCACGTCCAGGCGCCACCGTTCGTCCAGCCAGGGGCGCACCGTGGCGTCCTCGGCGAACAGCTTCAGCCAGGTGGTCGGCGCGGTGACGGTCTCGGCGAGCTTGCGGACGTCGGCCTCGGTCGGCTCCGGCAGTACGTGCCGGCCCACCTCGCCGGCCGGCGCGCCGACGTCGATGCTCCAGCCCCAGGGCCGGTCCACCGGCTCGGCGGAGCCGCGCGAGACGGCCCAGCCCGAGATCCACATCCGGACCAGGTCCCTGGTGTCCGGTTCCCGCATGTCGCCCACCCCCGTGTGTAATGGTCTCAAAGGCAGTGCATAGCTTACCGACAGCGAGGGTCGTCGGGCCAGTAGGATTTCCGGGTTCACGGTGCCGCCCGGCGCCGGCTGCTGGAAGGACCCCGGAACGTGCGCGAGACCGAGCCGCCGCAGGACCCCACGGCGGCCGCGCCGACCCCGCTGGAATCCGACTGCGGCAGCTGCTTCGGCCTCTGCTGCGTCGCGCTGCCGTTCGCCGCCGGCAGCGACTTCGCCATGAACAAGGCGGCCGGCAGCGCCTGCCACAACCTCCGGACCGACTTCCGCTGCGGCATCCACGCCCAGCTGCGCGACCGGGGCTTCCAGGGCTGCACGGTCTACGACTGCTTCGGCGCCGGGCAGCGGGTCTCCCAGGTGACCTTCGGCGGCCGCAGCTGGCGCGAGGAGCCGGACAGCGCCAAGGCGATGTTCGACGTCTTCCCGATCGTGCGGCAGCTGCACGAGCTGCTCCGCTACCTCACCGAGGCGCTCACCTTCGCCGCCGCCGCTCCCGTCCACGACGAACTGCGGCAGGCGCTGGCGCAGACCGACCGGCTGGCCGGCGGCACCCCCGAGGAGATCCTCGCCGTCGACGTCCCGGCCCACCGGCAGCGGGTCAGCGAGCTGCTGCTGCGCGCCGGTGAACTGGTCCGTGCCGCCGTCCCGCGCCGCCGCGAGCTCCGGGGCGCCGACCTCTTCGGCGCCCGCCTGCGCGGCGCCGACCTGCGGGGGGCCAACCTGCGCGGCGCCCTGCTCGTCGCGGCCGACCTCTCCGGCGCGGACCTGCGCCTCGCCGACCTGGTCGGCGCCGACCTGCGGGACGCCGACCTGGCCGGCGCGGACCTCGGCACGGCCCTCTTCCTCACCCAGGCCCAGCTCAACGCCGCCCGCGGCGACGCCACCACCCGCCTCCCGGACGGCCTCACCCGGCCCGCCCACTGGCCCGAGACCGCTCCGGCCCCGGCGGCCGGCGGCCGGGCCGGAGGAGCGTGCCGGCGCCACGACAC
>NZ_JBIVVI010000431.1:0-6691 GCF_044757675.1 Kitasatospora sp. NPDC091257 | reverse complement strand
GCCGGGGACCCGTACCGGACCCAGCTGTTCACCGTCAAGGGCACCGGTCACGGCGCCCAGGGCCGCCGCTCCCCCGCCGAGACCACCGGCGGACACACCATCCGCGCCCGCCGCCCGCAGGGCGCGCTCGGCCGGCTGCACCTGACCGCGACCCTCCAGGCCGCCGCGCCGCACCAGGCTGCGCGCGGGCGCAGCGGGCGGGCGCTGGTGGTGCACAAGGACGACTTCCGCGAACAGGTGCGCCAGGGGCGGGAGTCCAACCTGGTGCTGTTCGTGGTGGACGCCTCCGGGTCGATGGCCGCCCGGCAGCGGATGACCACCGTCAAGGGCGCGGTGCTGTCGCTGCTGATGGACGCCTACCAGCGCCGCGACAAGATCGGCATGATCACCTTCCGGGGCGCGGGTGCCGAGCTGGCACTGCCGCCCACCTCCTCGGTGGAGGTCGGGGCGGCCCGGCTGGAGTCGCTGCCCACCGGCGGGCGGACCCCGCTGGCCGCCGGCCTGCTGCGCGCGCACGAGGTGCTGCGGGTGGAGCGGCTGCGCGACCCGAGCCGGCGCCCGCTGCTGGTCGTGGTGACCGACGGCCGGGCCACCGGCGGGCGGGACGCGCTCGCCCGCTCGCACCGCGCGGCCGCGCTGTTCGCGGCGCAGGGCACGGCGAGCGTGGTGCTGGACTGCGAGTCCGGCCCGGTCCGCCTGGGCCTGGCCCGCACCCTGGCCGGGCTGCTCGGCGGCACCGCCGTCGGCCTGGACGAGCTGCGCGCCGAGGGCGTGGCCTCGCTCGTCCGCGAGAGCCGGTCCGACAACCGTTCTGCGAACCGTGCAACCACCGCGATGCGAAAGGCGGCCTGAGCCGACATGCCCAAGGGTGTCCCCGAGAGCGTCCCCGACGACGGCCTGACGACCCGTCAGCGCCGTACACTGCCGATCACCGCCGTGCACACCGGCCCCGGCAAGGGCAAGTCCACGGCCGCGTTCGGCATGGCGCTGCGGGCCTGGAACCAGGGCTGGCCGGTCGGGGTGTTCCAGTTCGTGAAGTCCGCCAAGTGGAAGGTCGGCGAGGAGAACGCGCTGCGCGTGCTCGGCGCCTCCGGCGAGGGAGGCACCGTCGACTGGCACAAGATGGGCTCCGGCTGGTCCTGGATCCAGCGCTCCGCCGAGCAGGAGATGTCCAGCGAGGAGGCGGCCAAGGAGGGCTGGGAGCAGGTCAAGCGGGACCTCGCGGCCGAGACCTACCGCTTCTACGTGCTGGACGAGTTCACCTACCCGATGCACTGGGGGTGGGTCGACCCGGACGAGGTGGTGGCCGTACTCAAGGACCGTCCGGGCAGTCAGCACGTCGTCATCACCGGCCGGTACGCGCCCGAGGCGCTGACCGGATTCGCCGACCTGGTCACCGAGATGACCAAGGTCAAGCACCCCATGGACGCCGGCCGCAAGGGCCAGCGCGGTATCGAGTGGTAGGCCGTTGAGCACCGTCCCCCGCCTCGTCGTCGCCGCGCCCTCCTCGGGCGCCGGCAAGACCACCGTCGCCACCGGCCTGATCGCGGCGCTCGCCGCGCGCGGGCTGGCGGTGTCGCCGCACAAGGTCGGCCCCGACTACATCGACCCGGGCTACCACGCGCTCGCCGCCGGGCGCCCGGGCCGCAACCTGGACGCCTTCCTGTGCGGGCCGGAGCGGATCGCACCGCTGTTCCTGCACGGCGCGGCGGGGGCGGACGTCGCGGTGGTCGAGGGGGTCATGGGCCTGTTCGACGGGGCCTCCGGGCGCGGGGAGCTGGCCTCCACCGCGCACGTCTCCAAGCTGCTGCGGGCGCCGGTGGTGCTGGTGGTGGACGGCTCCTCGCAGTCCCGCTCGGTCGCCGCGCTGGTGCACGGCTTCGCCTCCTGGGACCCACAGGTGCGGCTCGCCGGAGTGATCCTCAACCGGGTCGCCTCCGACCGGCACGAGCACCTCCTGCGCGAGGCCCTGGAGGAGGGCTCCGGCGTGCCGGTGCTGGGCGCGCTGCGCCGCTCCGCGGCGGTCGCCACGCCGTCCCGCCACCTCGGGCTGATTCCGGCGGTGGAGCGCTCGGCGGAGGCCCTGCGGGCGGTCGCCGACATGGGTGAACTGGTGGCCTCCTCGGTCGACCTGGACGCCCTGCTCGAACTCGCCCGGACGGCGCCGGACCTGGACGCCGAACCGTGGGACCCGTCGGCCGAGGTCACCCCGGTGGCCGGCCGGCCGCGGATCGCGGTGGCGGGCGGCGCGGCCTTCTCCTTCTCGTACGCGGAGAACGCCGAACTGCTCGGCGCGGCGGGCGCGGAGGTGGTCCCGTTCGACCCGCTGCACGCCTCGTCGCTGCCCGAGGGGACGGCCGGCCTGGTGATCGGCGGCGGCTTCCCGGAGCTGTACGTACGCGAGTTGAGCGGCAACGCCGAACTTCGCGCCGCCATCGCCGGGTTCGCCGCCGCGGGCGGGCCGATCGCCGCCGAGTGCGCCGGACTGCTCTACCTGGGGCGGGAGTTGGACGGCCTGCCGATGTGCGGCGTGCTGGCCACCGACGCCCGGATGACCGAGCGGCTCACCCTCGGCTACCGGGAGGCGGTCGCCCTGCACGACTCCCCGCTGGGCCCGGCCGGCACCAGGCTGCGCGGCCACGAGTTCCACCGCACGGTCTGCGAACCCGGGGCGGGCGAACTCCCGGCCTGGGGCTGGCGCCTTCCCGCCGGCCCTCGCACCGAGGGCTTCGCGGGCGGCAACGTGCACGCCTCCTACCTGCACCTGCACTGGGCGGGCGCGCCGGCGCTGGCGTCCTCCTTCACCGCCGCGGCGGCGGGCTTCGCGGCCGGGGCGGGCTTCGCGGCGGGAGCCTCCGGAGCCGTGCAGTCCACGGCTCGTCCCGTCCCCTGGGGCGCCCCCGGATAACGCGGCGACGCCGCGGGGTGTGCGGCCATAGGCTCCGCCCATGCATGTGATCGTTCTCAACGGCGGGTCCAGCTCCGGCAAGTCGAGCATCGCCCGGCGCCTGCAGGAACTGCTGCCGGCCCCGTGGCTGCACCTCGGCGCGGACACCATGGTCGAGGCGCTGCCGGCGTCGTTGCGCGACGGCGGCGAGGGGATCGGCGGGCTGGAGGGCGGGAACGGGACGGTCGAGGTCGGCCCGGTCTTCGCCGCGCTGGACGCCGCCTGGACGCTCGGGGTGGCGGCGATGGCCCGGGCCGGGGCGCGGATCGTGGTGGACGAGGTGTTCCTCGGCGGCGCTGCTTCGCAGGCCCGGTGGCGGGCGGCACTGGAGGGTCTGGACGTGCTCTGGGTCGGGGTGCGCTGCGATCCTGCGGTGGCCGCGGCGCGAGAGGCCGCGCGCGGCGACCGGGTGGCCGGGATGGCCGCCGCGCAGGCCTCGGCGGTGCACCAGGGCGTCGGCTACGACCTGGTCGTCGACACCTCGCGGGCCTCGGTGGACGACTGCGCCCGGCTCGTCGCCGGGCGGGTGGCGTCCGACGGTTGAGCCGCCCCCGGCCGGGCCCTGTCGGACGCGGCCGCACCCCGTCGTGCCCGGCCGCACCCCGTCCCGTGGTCCGGGACCGCACCCCGTCGCCCGGGGCGCCGGGTCCGGGCTCGCCGCCTCCGCTACAGCGCGAGGGTCTGCCAACCCCGGGTGATCTGGTCGTGGACGGCCGCCGGGTCCGGCGCCGGCGACTGGGCGGCCGCCGTCGCCGCGGGCTCGGGCCCGGTCTCCACGATCCGGCGGATCACCGCTCCGGTGCTGGTCGCCGCGAACGGGCTGGAGCCGTGCGCCGCGCACACCACGCAGCACGCCCAGGCCCACACGTCGGCCGCCGGACCGACCCGCTCCTCGCCGAACCGCTCCGGCGCCATGTACGCCAGGGTGCCCGGGCCGCCGCCGGTGGCGGTCAGCCGGGTGCCGTCCACGATCGCCGCGATGCCGAAGTCCAGCAGGCGCGGGCCGGCCGTGGTCAGCATGATGTCGGCGGGCTTGAGGTCCCGGTGGACGAGCCCCAGCCGGTGCACCCCCGACAGCGCCACGGCCGGCGCCAGTGCGAGGGCGTGCAGCGCCTCCGCGGAGCGGATCGGCCCCTGCTCGCGCAGGTGGGCGTCCAGCGGTCGGCCGTCCAGCAACTCCATGGCCGGGTACGGGCGTCCGGAGTCCACGCCGGTGTCGAGCACCCGGGCGGTGCAGGCGCCCGGCACCATCGCCAGCACTTCGGACTCGCGCTGGAAGCGGCGCAACAGGTCGGCGTCGTCGAGGAGTTCGAGGTTGATGGTCTTGAGCGCGACCTGGGTGGCGGAGCCCTGGCGCTGGGCGAGGTAGACCGTGCCCATGCCGCCGGAGCCGATCCGGCCGAGGAGCTGGTAGCCGCCGATCGTGCGGGGCTCGTGGAGGCTGAGGGGGTTGCCGACGGGACTCGGCAGCACCGGCGGGGCGGCCGGGACGGGCCGGGCGAGCGGGCCGGGCGAGCGGGCCGGGCTGCGCGAACTGCGTGGGGACGTACGGCGCCTGGGACTGGACGTACGGGGGCTGCGGCGGCGCGGTGGGCGCGTACGGGTTCGGCGGTGCCGGGAGCGCCTGGGCGGCGTGGCGCCGGTGGCCGCCAACGCCCGGCGGCGCGTTGCCGCCTGGGCCCGCACCAGCACCGCCGGCGTCGCCGGCCGCGACAGCAGCGCCGTCCCGATCACGATCAGCACCGCGATGTCGAGCGTGTTCACCATGCTTCCCCCTGCCTGATCGAGCAGCGGGAGTACAGGCGGGCGCCGCCGGATCCCAGGCCTACCGGTCGAGCAGCACGGCGAGGTAGCGGTCGATCTCCTCGCGCAGCTCCTCGGGCATCGGCACGTGCCAGTGCCCGCTGCCGGCCGTCGCGTTGAACAGCACGCCGTCGCACCAGCGGATCAACCGGCGGGAGTCACCCGTCGGGTCGCTCGAACCGGCGGCGGCGAGCAGCTCGGCGGCGCGCTGGGCGAAGCGCGCGCCCAGACGGTCGTAGAGGGAGCGCAGTTCGGGCCTGCGGGTGGCCTCCAGGGCGAGCTCCAGGCGGGCCAGGGTGATCCGGCGGCCGCCTGTGAGTGCCTGGAAGAGCACCTCGGCGCCGACCTCGGCCAGCAGCTCGCGCGGCGGGACGGCGGCCTCCGGCAGCTCGCCCTCGACGAGGACGGGGTAGTCGGCGGTCTCCCGCTCGACGATCCGGGTGAGCACGAGCTCCAGCAGGGCGGCCCTGGTCCGGGCGAGGTTGGAGGTCGAGCCGGCGGGCAGGCCGGACGCGTCGTCCACGGCGCGGTGGGTGAGCCCGCGCAGGCCGGCGTCGGCGATCAGGTCGATGGCGGCGTCGGCGATCAGGGTCGGGCGCGGGGGTGTCATGGGTCCGATCATGGCCTTTCCGGAGAGGCTCCCCCAACTCACTACAGCCGTAGTTTACGACTCACTACATATGTAGTACCGTTTCGAGCGCCGGACACTACACCTGTAGTGGCCAGAGCGCGCGAGAAGAGGAGTCCCCTCATGGGCCTGCACCAGGCGATCGTCATCGGCGGCGGCATCGGCGGCCTCGCCGCCGCCCTCGCCCTCCACCGACAGGGCGTCCCCGTCCGCGTCCACGAGCGCGCCGACTCCCTCGAACCCGTCGGCGCCGGACTCGCCCTGGCCCCCAACGCCCTGCGCTGCCTCGACCGGCTCGGCATCGGCGGGCACCTGCGCGCCCTCGCCACCCCGCACCCCGCCGTCGGCCTGCGCCACCCCTCCGGCCGCTGGCTCGTCCGCACCAGCACGTCCGCCTTCGAGGCCCGCTTCGGCGACACCATCGCCGCCGTCGCCCGCGCCGACGTCATCACCGCCCTGGTCGACGCGCTCCCGGAGGGCACCGTCCGCACCGGCTCGCCCGCCACCCTCGTCACCCCCGGCAGCACGACCGGGCCCGCCGTCGTCCGCACCGCCGACGGGGAGGAGACGGCCGACCTGGTCGTCGCCGCCGACGGCATCCACTCCGCGACCCGGAGCCTGCTCTTCCCCCGGCACCCCGGCCCCCGCTACAGCGGATTCACCACCTGGCGCACCATCGTCACCCCCGGCCGCCTCCCGGCCGCCGCCGGCGAGGTGTGGGGCCGCGGGAAGCTCGCCGGGATCGTCCCGCTCGCCGACGGCCGGGTCTACGTGTACGGCGCCGCCCTCGCCCCGGCCGGTGAACGGGCCGCCGACGGGGACGAGCGGGCCGAACTCCTGCGCCGGTACGGCGACTGGTGCGCCCCCGTACCGCAACTGTTCGCCCTGGCCGAGCCCGAGCGGGTCCTGCGCCACGACGTCCGGGACCTCGCCGACCCGCTGCCCGCCCACCACTACGGCCGGGTCGCCCTCCTCGGCGACGCCGCCCACGCGATGTGCCCCTTCCAGGGCCAGGGCGCCTGCCAGGCCATCGAGGACGCCCTCGTCCTGGCCTCCCCGCTCACCCCCGGCACCGACCCCGCCGCCGCCCTGCCCGCCTACACCGCCGCCCGACTGCCCCGCACCTCCGCCGTGGTCGCCGGCTCCCGCCGCATCGGCGACCTCGTCGCCCTCCGCTCCCCCGCCGCCGCGCTCCTGCGCACCACCGCCCTCACCCTCGCCGGCCTCCTCCCCGCCCGCGCCCTGCTGAGCCGCGCGGCCCGGACGTACAACTGGCGGCCGCCGACCCCGGGCGGGGCGGCGTAAGGGGACCC
>NZ_JBIVVI010000430.1:0-6694 GCF_044757675.1 Kitasatospora sp. NPDC091257 | reverse complement strand
CGGTCCCCGGGGCTCACCCGGCTCCCGGTACGCCGACGGCGACCGGTGGGTCCGCCGCCCACGCCGTCGCGGGGGGCCGTCACGTCCGCCCGGCCGAGCGCGGTATCGCCGTCGACAGCGAGCGGCGCAACGCCTACGTCGACGGGCGGCTGCTCGACCTCACCTACCTGGAGTTCGAGCTGCTGGCCCACCTCACCGAGCACCCGCAGCGGGTGCACACCCGGGACCACCTGGTCTCCGCGGTCTGGGGCTACGGCCACGTCGGGGACGGGCGGACGGTCGACGTGCACGTCGCCCGGCTGCGCCGCAAGCTCGGACCGGCCTACCGGGACACCATCGTGACGGTCCGCCGGGTCGGCTACAAGTACACCCCGGCCACGGTCTGACGGCGGGCGGCCGCCGGTCCGGTCCCGTCGGCGGGCCGCCCACCGGTCGGCCGCCACCGTCGGGTCCCGGCGGCGGGCCGCTCGTCCAGGACGTGGACGGGCGGCCCGCCGCTTCGTCGTGTCCCGATGGGCCGTCAGGAACGCTGATCCGGCGGCAGCAACAGGACGGCGAGCGCGTCGGCGCAACCGCGGGCGTGACCGAGGAACCAGTCCAGCCGGTCGTCGGTGAGGTGCGCGGGCGTCGAGCGGACCGCGAGGGCGAACCGCGCCTGCCCGGCGCCGTCGAGGACGGGCACGGCGACCGTCCGCACCCCGGCGGCCGACTCGCCGTCGTTGAGCGCGTACCCGGCCGCTCGAACCTTCGCCAACTCGTCGTCCAGGAGCGCTAGTTCGGTGATCGTGCGGTCCGTGAAGGAGGGCAGCGGTCCCAGTGCCGCCGGCGCCGTCTCGCCCGGGCGGGGCCAGGCCAGCAGGATCTTGCCGAGGGCCGTGGAGTGCAGTGGCCGACGCAGGCCCAGCCCGGTGTCCGGGCGGACGGAACCGCCGACCAGGATCACGGCGTGGGTGCCGCTGCGGATCGCCAGGTCGGCGGTCGCCTTGGTGCGCCGGGAGAGCAGGTCCAGCTCGGGCCCGGCCAGGTGCAGCCCGCGCTGGTGGAAGGTGAGTTGGCCGAGTTCGGCGACGGCAGGACCGAGCCGGTAGCGGGCGGTCTGTTCGTCCTGCTCCAGGAATCCGGCGCTGACCAGCGTGCGGGCCAGCCGGTGCGCCGTGGAGACCGACAGGCCCATCCGGCGGGCGAGGTCCGAGGCGCTCAGGTCGGGGCCGTTGTCGTGGAAGCAGTGCAGCAGCCCGAGCGCGCGCTGGACGGCCTGCGCACCGGCCGGCGGACTCTGGACGGCGGTGGCGGCCTCGGCCATGGCACCTCGCGTTTCGGTTCGGAACTCCGGACGGAAGGCCGGAGGCGGTCTCAGCGTAGGGCAGCCAGTGCTGCGGGAATGTGTCGACGACGTTGCAATGGAATGGCATTGATGAACAACTGATCCCACGATGTGGCAAAAGCTTGCTTCGGGCTCGTCTGCCGTGGAACGCTCCTCGCATCGCGTCGAACGGCCACTCGGCCTCGGCGGTGACCGTCCCGATTTCCACGGAAGGAGAAGCGCCGTGACGTCCCACCGGTGTCTCCCCTCCCGTGCGTGTTGTCGCTGAACGACCCCTCCCGCGCCGCCCGACCCTCCCGCACCGCCTGCCGTCCTGCATCGTGGCGCACAACTTCTTTGCGCACCAGGCCTCATGGGCCTCCGTGCGGTCATCGATCCCGAGCTCCTCCGGCCGTCGTCGGAGCCCCCGTAGAGGACCAACTCCGTTGTCCAGTCGTACCCAGAACGCCTCCTCGCTTCCCGACACCCTCTGGTTCACCCGTTGCCCGGTGCCCACCGCGACCGGGATCGCCGCCGATCAGGGTTGGCTCGCCCGCGAGTTCGCCACCGACGGCATCGCGGTCCGCTCGCTGCAGGACGCACCGC
Organism: Kitasatospora sp. NPDC091257; assembly: GCF_044757675.1. Taxonomy (NCBI): domain Bacteria; kingdom Bacillati; phylum Actinomycetota; class Actinomycetes; order Kitasatosporales; family Streptomycetaceae; genus Kitasatospora; species Kitasatospora sp. NPDC091257. Next base: position 4,785 of record NZ_JBIVVI010000430.1, on the reverse strand, counting down.
CCGAGGTGGCCGCGGACCACCACTACACCCACGCGCTGACCGGTCTGTTCCGGGAGGGCGGAAACGTCCCCGCGCTGTGGGCCCGTTCGCGCGGCGAGGCGACCAGGCTGATCGGCCTCACCTGGATCGAGGAGCGCCAGGTGGTACTCGTCCGGGCCGGCAGCGGCATCACCGAACCCGGGCAATTGCGTGGACTGCGACTGGCGGTGCCACATCATGACATCGGCATCGACTTCTGGCGGGCGATGGCGCTGGCCGGCCTCCGGGGCGCCCTCGGGCTCGCGGGCCTCACCCTGGCGGACGCCGAGCTGGTGGACGTCCCTGGTTCCGAGGGCGGCGGGCAGTGGTCCGCCGAGCTGGCCGCGCTGCGGGACGGCACGGTGGACGCGGTGTACGTGAAGGGGGCGCTCGCCGTCGAGGCGGCCCGCCGGGTCGGTGCGGAGGTGGCCGTGGAACTGGACGCGGCGCCGGACCGCCGGGCCCGGGTCAACAACGGCACGCCCCGGCCGATCACCGTCCACCAGCGGCTGCTGGACGAACACCCCGAGCTGGTGGCCCGGTTCCTCGCCGTGCTGCTGGAGGCCGCCGACTGGGCGGCGGAGCGTCCGGAGGAGGTCGTCCGGATCCTGCGGGCCGAGACCGGTGCCGGTGCCGAGGGCGTCGCCGGAGCCTATGCGCCGGGCAGCCACCGAACCCTGCGGCTCGACCTGTCGGCGGAGCGGCTGGAGCTACTCGCGATGCAGGAACGATTCCTCAGGGAGCAGGGCTTCCTTGCCGCGCCGGTGGACGTCCAGGCCTGGGCCGACCCGGAGCCGCTGCGTGCAGCGCGCGAGTTGTTGCGGGTGCGGCGTGCGGGTGAGGCGGCGGGCGCGGGTTCCGGTGCCGGCGGCGTTCGGATCACAGACTTCAGGTAACAGCGTTCAGCTAACAGATTTCGAAAGTTGTCAGCTGTCGGCTGTCATCTGTCACCCCTTGGAGACCCCCGTGAAGACCCCTCGTCCCGCGCTCGCCGCCACCGTTCTGCTCGCCTCCGCCGCCCTCACCGCCTGCGGCTCCTCCGCCGACGGGGCCAAGGCCTCCGCCGACGGCGGGGCCGGCGGCAAGGCCGACGTGGTGCTCCGCCTGCCCGATCCCGGCAACAACGGCTTCCTGGCCCGCGGCAAGAAGGACGGTTCACTGGACCGCACCCTGGCCGCGGTCCACGCCAAGGTCGCCTGGACCGGCAGCGCCGGCCCCTTCGCCCCCGCCGCCCAGGCCCTCTCCGCCGACCAACTGGACATCGCCCAGGGCTCGATCACCTCGGCCGTCGCCGCGCTCGCCCAGAAGCCCGGCTTCAAGCTGTTCGCCCAGACCGCGCCCGACGGCGTCGGCGAGGGGATCCTGGTGAAGAACGACTCGCCCGTCAAGTCCGTCCAGGACCTGGTCGGCAGGAAGGTCGCCGTCTCCCAGGGCGGCACCAGCGAGTACCTGCTGCTCAAGGCACTGGCGAAGAACGGCGTCCCGGCCGACAAGGTGGAGCGGGTCTACCTGCGCGCCGACCAGACCTCCGGCGTCTTCAACTCCGGCCAGGTGGACGCCTGGGCGACCTGGAACACCTTCTCGACCCCCGCCATCGCCAACGCCGGTGCGCACTTCCTGGTCAACGGCCAGGAGGTGGGCTCCGACAACTACGCGGTCTGGGCGGTACGCAACGGCTTCGCCGACAAGCACCCCGAGGTGGTGAAGGCCTTCTACGCCTATCTGCGGGAGAACGGCGCCAAGGAGAAGGCCGACCCGGCCGGCTACCTCAACGTGTTCACCGACGCCGGCCCGACCGCCGTCACCCCCGCCGAGAAGGACGTCGCGGTGAACGTCGGCAAGCAGGGCACCCCGGCCGACGCCATCTCCGACGCCGACATCGCCCGCTTCGGGACGGTCGCCCAGTTCTTCGCCGACCAGAAGGTCACCAAGCAGCCGGTGGACGTCAAGCCGTACCTGATCGACATCAACAAGCTCGGGGACGGTGCCAAGTGACCACCGCAACCCGGCCGTTCACGCCGGAAGACACCCGGGCCGCACTGGACTCCGGCCTGGTCGCCCCGCAGAGCCGGCGGCACCGGCCCCGCCCCCGGGCACTCGCCGTGACCCTGCGCACCATCGGTCCGCTCGCCCTGCTCGGCGGCTGGGCACTCGCCTCGGCCACCGGCGCGCTCACCCAGGACGTGCTCGCCTCGCCCGCCCAGGTCGCGCAGGCGGTGGGGGAGTTGTGGGGCAACGGCCAGCTGACCGACGCCCTGTCGGTCTCCCTCACCCGCGCCGGACTCGGACTGTTCTTCGGCGCGACCACCGGACTGGTGCTCGGCGTGGTCACCGGATTCACCCGCCTCGGCGAGGAGTTGCTCGACTCCGCGATCCAGGTCCTGCGCACCGTGCCCTTCCTGGCCCTCGTCCCGCTGTTCATGGTGTGGTTCGGCATCACCGAGACCGCGAAGGTCGCCCTGATCGGGGTCGCCACCAGCTTCCCGATGTACGTGTCCGCCTCGGGTGGGGTCCGCAGCACCGACCGCAAGTTGGTCGAGGCGATGCGCAGCTTCGGCCTCGGACGCTGGGCGATCGTGCGCACGGTCGTGCTGCCCGGCGCCCTGCCCTCGCTGCTGTCCGGACTGCGCCTGTCGATGACGCTCAGCGTGATCGCCCTGATCGCCGCCGAGGAGATCAACTCCACCGAAGGCATCGGCTACTTGATGGCCCAGGCGCAGAACTACTCGCGCACCGACGTCCTCGCCGTCTGCATCCTGATCTACGGGCTGCTCGGCCTCGCCGCGGACGGTGTCGTCCGGGTCCTGGAGCGCGTGCTGATGCCGTGGCGCCAGGTCGTCCAGGGAGCGGCCCGATGACCGCCGACACGTTCACCATCGCCACGTCCTCGTCCTCCGCGCCGTCCTCTCCGTCGGTCTCCTCCGCCTCCTCCGCCTCCTCGGCCTCCGAGGAGACGGTCCCGGCCGTCCACCTGCGCGGTCTGCGCCGGGTGTTCGGCACCCGGGCGGTGCTCGGCGGGGTCGACCTCTCCATCGCCCGTGGGGAGTTCGTCGCCCTGCTGGGTGCGAGCGGCACCGGAAAGACCACACTGCTGCGCATCCTCGGGGCGCTCGACCAGGCGGACGGGGGCACCGTGCTCGTTCCGCCGGTCCGAACCGTGGTGTTCCAGGAGCCCCGCCTGGTGCCGTCGAAGCGGGTGCTGGCGAACGTCACGGTCGGCCTGCCGCGCGGCGCCGCGACCCGGGAGACCGGGCTGAAGGCGCTCGCCGAGGTCGGCCTGGAGCGGCACGCCGAGGCCTGGCCGGCCACCCTGTCGGGAGGTGAGGCGCAGCGCGTCGCACTCGCCCGGGCGCTCGTCCGGGAGCCGCAACTCCTGCTACTCGACGAACCGTTCGCCGCCCTGGACGCGCTCACCCGGCTGCGCATGCAGGACCTCGTCGGCGACCTGGTGCGCCGCCACCGCCCGGCGGTACTGCTGGTCACCCACGACGTGGACGAAGCCGTGCGGCTCGCCGACCGGGTCGTGGTACTGCGCGACGGCCTGCTCGCCCGGGACGAAGCCGTCACCGTCGAGAGCCCGCGCGACCCGGCCGATCCCGCCTTCGCCGACCTGCGGCGACGGCTGCTCGCCGACCTCGGCGTCCACTGACGCCCGCGATCCACCACGGTCCACCGCGATTCCCCGCAGTTCCCCGAAGTTCCCCGCGGTTCCCCGAGAACCCCCGCTACCCTCCCGATTCCCCCCGATTCACCCTGACTTCCGACCAACCGAGCCCGCACCACCGGAGTTGACCAGATGACCGTCACCCTCGGCGTCCACGCCAGCAACCCGTCGCTCTACTACCTCGCCCGACTCCCCTACCTGGACGAGGAACTGGCCCCGCACGGCGAGACCGGCGCCTTCCACCACTACGCGGACGGCACCCGCACCGGCGCGCTGCTCGCCGAGGGCGTCATCGACTTCGGCGGCACCGGCTCCACCCCGCCGATCACCGCCCAGGCGGCCGGCCACGACCTGGTCTACGCGGCCGTCTCCGCACCCCGCCCCGACCACGGCGCCCTCCTGGTGCTGGACTCCGGCCCGGTGCGGACGGTCGCGGACCTCAAGGGTGCCGCCGTCGTCCTCGCCGTCGGCTCCTGGCAGACCCACCTGCTCGCCAAGGCCCTGCACGCGCAGGGACTTTCGTACGGCGACGACGTCACCCCGGAGCGCCCGGCGGCCGGCCAGGACCAGGCCCGGCGGCTGCGCGACGGCGAGATCGCCGGCTGGATCGCCCAGGGCGCCGAACTCGCCGCCGCCCGCCGCACCGGGGAGTTCCGCGAGCTGATCCGCACCGGTGACGTCATCACCGACCGTTCGGTGTTCTTCACCCGCCGGGACTTCGCGACCAGCCGTCCCGAGGTGGTCGCCGCGATCGCGACCGCGCTGCGCCGGGCGGACGCCTGGGCGGCCGCCAATCCGGCCGAGGCCGCCGTGATCGCCGCCGAGGAACTGGGCGGCACGGCCGCCGACTGGCAGTCCGCGCTGGTCGCGCTGCCCTGGCGGCTGGAGCCCGCCACCGCCGGGTTCGTCGCCGAACAGCAGGAGGCGGCGGACATCTTCCACGGTGCGGGCTTCATCGACCGGGCACTGACCGTCGCCGACGCCCACCTCCCCGCCCTGGAGGCCCCGGTGGCCGCCGCGCTCGCGAAGGCGGTCTGACCCGTGGCCTCCGAAGTCCTCTGGTACATCATTCCGCGCGAGGGGCACTACCCCTGGGAGCCGGC